>JAQTNB010000142.1 GCA_028714055.1 Candidatus Omnitrophota bacterium | reverse complement strand
GGATAATCACCCCGAGGACTGCCATACCTGCGAGCGCGACGGAATATGCGAACTGCAGCGGCTCGCCTATGCCATGGGGATGCGCCACAGGCATTTTGAGGGTGAGAGGAAGAATTACGAGAAAGACCTTTCCTCCGCGTCGGTCATCAGGGACCCGAACAAATGCATCCTCTGCGGCAGGTGCGTTCGGATCTGTTCCGAGATACAAAAAGTGAATGCCCTGGGTTATGCGCACCGGGGATTTAAGACCGTAGTCATGCCGGCCTATAATATGCCGTTTTCAGACAGCGTCTGCACGACCTGCGGCCAGTGCATCAATGTCTGCCCTACCGCTTCGTTCGTTGAGAAGAATTATTCTCAGGAGCTTTTTGAGAAACTGCAGGATAAAAATTACATCAAGGTTGCCCAGATCGCTCCGTCGGTCAGGGCGGCGATCGGCGAAGGGTTTGACCTTGCCCCGGGCAGGGCGATGGAAAAGGAGACTGCCGCGGCCCTGCGCAAGCTCGGCTTTGACTATGTCTTTGATACGCAGCTGTCGGCAGACCTGACGATCATGGAGGAGGCAAGCGAATTCCTGGAAAGGGTAAAAGGCAAAGGCAAGCTCCCGATGATCACCTCCTGCTCAAGCGCCTGGATGAAATGCCTGGAGCAGTTTTATCCGGACCTCATCGCGAACGTCTCGACCTGTAAATCACCCATGTCCATGATGGGAGCGATGATCAAGACGTATTTTGCCGAAAAGATCAAGGCCGACCCGAAGAAGATATTAAGCGTTGCGGTGATGTGCTGCACCGCCAAGAAATACGAGGCGGCACGCCCCGAGCTTAAAGTAAACGGCATGCCTGCCGTGGATATCGTGGTCACCACCAGAGAGATCGCCTGGATGATCAAGTCCGCGGGGATCGATTTTGTGCATATCCAGGGCGAGGATTTTGATAAGCCCCTGGGGATCTCAAGCGGCGCCGGAGCGATATTCGGGGCAACCGGCGGCGTGATGGAGGCGGCCCTGAGGACCGCATACGAACTTTATACCGGAGAGCCGCTGGTTGATATAGAGATCACCGATGTCAGGGGCTTAAAGGGCATCAAGGAAGGAAAAGTGATGCTTGACGGTAAAGAGATACGCGTTGCCGTTGCGCACGGCCTGGGTAATGCAAACCACCTTCTTGAAACCGTGCGTAAGGACCCCCAGCGGTATCATTTTATCGAGATCATGGGCTGCCCCGGAGGCTGCGTCGGCGGAGGAGGACAGCCGTATGCCGGTTCAAATTCCATGCCGCTTGACGAAGAGTGCCTGAAGAAGCGGGCAGAAGCGCTCTACGGCATAGACAGGCATAAGACCATACGCTTAAGCCATAATAATCCTGATATACGCAGGCTCTACCGGGAGTTCCTGGGCAAGCCTTTAGGAGAGAAGTCCCATGAGCTTCTGCACACGCATTATAAACCCAAACTTCCCTGCGGCATCGTTCCGCAGGAGATGACGGTCCGCTAATCCACCACGGAGGATATACCCATGACTTGTGCGGTTAAGACGCAGGACCACCGGATGGCAGAACTGAAGACATTTATGGAGCAGTTGCGGGGCACGCCAAGGTCTGAGTCAAACCTGATCGCCATCCTGCATAAAGTCCAGGAGCTCTACGGATATTTGAACAGAGAGGCGATGGATGAGGTTGCCGCCACCATGCAGATACCTACCGCCCATATCTGGGGAGTCGCCACCTTTTATCACTACTTCAAGCTTAAAGCGCCCGGTAAGCATGTCATCGCCATTTGCCTCGGCACTGCCTGTTATATCAAAGGCGCAGGCGAGATCCTTGAGAAACTTAAGGATGAGTTGAAGATCGATATCGGAGGCATCAGCCCCGACGGGATGTTCAGCCTTGAAGAGGCGCGCTGCCTTGGCGCATGCGGCCTTGCTCCGGTGATGATGATAGACGGCAAGATCTACGGGTCGCTGACGCCTAAGAGGGTCTCCGAGATAATACAGGGTTACCGGAAACTGGAAGCAGCAAGCGTAAAAAGCGCTTAAGACTTTACAATTTGGCCTGCGGCAAGGAAAGGCAGGGGCCTTTCTGAAACCAAGGGAAAACAGGGTTCTGAGATCCCGGTTTTTCGCCGCAGACAAACAAAACGGCAAAAACCGGTTTTTTTGTTGCTCCGAGTCATGCCGAGACGGATTTCGCAAAAATTTGCGCAGCAAATTTTAAGAAATCCACCCGGCGTTTATGGTTCGGAGTAAACAAATCAGCAGGGGGTAAGAAAGCGAGGAGGTCGTTATGGTTAAGCGTTTAGGTTTTGTAGGGGTGATTATCGAAAACAGGAAGAAGAGCGCGCCGCTGGTCAACACCGTGCTGACTGAATTCGGCGATTTGATTGTCGGGCGCATGGGCATACCCCATGCCAAGAAAGACCACAGCGTTATCGCGCTGATCGTGGACGCGACAACCGACCAGGTCGGGGCAATGACCGGCAAGCTCGGAAAAATCCCGGGCGTATCGGTGAAATCTGCTTTAAGTAAAAGCGACAATTGAACTGAACCTGTTCGGTTTTCTCGCTCAGGTCGATTTTGCCCGCCACGGAACGTGGCGGGCATGCCAAAGGTCTCAAGCTGCTTTGGCTAAAATCTCCATTCGCTCGAAATACCGCCGGGTTCATTTTTTAATCTCAGTCCTATGCGCTATATAGATGAAGCAAAAATTGAAGGCTTGATCGAAGGGGCCCAAAAGGTTCCTGACGGCACTTTTGACGTTATTCTAGCCAAGGCGAAGTCTTTGCAGCGCCTTGCGCTTGAAGAGACGGCGGCACTGTTGTGCACGCAAGACGAAAAGCAGGTCTTCCAGATACTTGAGGCAGCCAGCTTTGTAAAAGACGCCATTTACGGCAGGCGCGTGGTGCTCTTTGCGCCGTTATATATCAGCAACATCTGTCAGAACAATTGCCTTTACTGCGCCTTCAGGGCGCGTAATACCCAAGTTTCGCGCAAGGCGCTTTCGCAAGACGAGATCAGAGAGCAGATTGAGTGGCTCCTGAAGAGAGGGCACAAACGTATCCTCATGGTGGCGGGAGAATCCGCCTCCGGCAGCCACGGAGCAGATTATTATGTGGAGAGCATCAAGACCATTTATGCGGCTGCAATCGGGCCGCACCGCATCAAGCGCGTCAATATAAATTGCGCGCCCTTAAGCGTCGATGATTTCAAAAAATTGAAGAAAGCCGGCATCGGGACATTTCAGATCTTCCAGGAGACGTATCATGAAGCCACATACCGCACGATGCACCCTAGCGGCCCCAAAAGCGACCCCGATAACAGGCTTGCGGCTATCGAGAGGGCGTTCGCAGCAGGGATAGACGATGTCGGTATCGGAGCGCTCTTCGGCCTCTATGACTGGAGGTTTGAGGTCCTGGCAATGTTGATGCATGTCGAGCATCTTGAGAAAACGTTCAATGTCGGTCCGCACACCATCTCCGTGCCGCGCCTTGAGCCGGCAACGGGATCGGATGTCGCCCTGCATCCGCCGCATAAGGTATCGGATGCCGATTTCAGGAAGATCGTGGCGGTCTTAAGGCTGTCGGTGCCCTATACCGGCATCATCCTTTCGACGCGCGAGTCCCCTGCGATGCGCGATGAGCTTTTCAATCTCGGGGTCTCCCAGGTGAGCGCGGAATCGCGCACCTCGCCCGGAGGATACGATTCTTCAGAAGGCGAAGGGGATAGCGATACCCAGTTTACGGTTTCGGATCACCGCAGCCTCGATGAGGTCGTCGCTTCGCTGATCGCCAAAGGTTTTATGCCGAGTTTCTGCGCTGCCTGTTACCGCAAATCCCGCACAGGTGAGGCCTTCATGGACCTGGCAAAGCCCGGCACGATCAAGGGAAAATGCAGCATGAACGCGTTGATCACCTTAAAGGAATACCTGGATGATTTTGCGTCGCCTGAGGTCAGGCGTTCGGGGTATCAGCTGATCCGGCGTATGGAGCAATCGCTTGATAACAAAGAAAAGGCATGTTTGGGGAAATTTTTTACGGATATCGACCGGGGTGTGCGCGATGACTATGTTTGATACCGCGCTCATACTTGAGCGCCTCTATGCGTCTGCAACACCTTCGCAGGAAGACCTTGAGTCCCTGCTTTCTCTTGAGGCAGGCCCGGAAGCGGACAAGCTATTTTCGTTTGCCGACAAGGTGCGCAGGGATTTTTGCGGAGAAGGGATACTGCTGCGGGGGATCGTTGAATTCTCAAATATCTGTAAAAACACATGCTATTATTGCGGCCTGAACAGG
>JAQTNB010000141.1 GCA_028714055.1 Candidatus Omnitrophota bacterium | reverse complement strand
ACGGGTGCCCCCCGGTAAAGTGGACGATAAAATTTTTCAGCCGCGCGTCCAGCGGTATCTCCCGCAGGCGCGCCTCCAGGTATTTTTCGCTCGTCTTCGCGTCAAACGGCTCGACCGTGACCACTTAAAAGTTCACGAAGAGCAGTGAAAGGTTCTTTGCAATTATCGCCTGCGCTTTGAATTTCAGGGAACTGGTGATGATGTAGACCGTATTTTTCTGCACCAGGAGGAGCTTTGACCATTCGGGGTAGAGCTTCTTTATCCCCAGGCTCTCCAGGTTATGGAATTCATCGAATATGACGACGCAGGATTTTGAGGTTTCCTGATACAGCGATTCCGTCAGGGAAAGGAGCTCGGTAAAAAGGCCGGCGGTCTTTCTTTTTTCCAGGGCCGCCAGGATCGAGCGGATCTTTTCGACGGTGCGCGGGATGTAATTGTTCGATTTTTCGATAAGGAAATTCAGGTCTTCCTTCAGGGGGATACCGCTGTTTGAAAGGAAGTTATAGAGGAAAACCCCCAGGAACCTTTTGGCAAAGAGCTCCAGGGTCTCGGGGCGGATCTCCAGGTATACCGGCAGGGTCCTGGTGTCGTGGAAGCCGCCGAGGAACTTAAAGATGATGGAGGTCTTTCCGACCAGCTCATCGCCGATAATGGCGATATTCTGGCGGTACCCGTCCCTGAGGTCCCGCGTCCTTTTTTCCAGGAGCGCTAAATAATCCTGGCGGCCGAAAAACAAAGCGTCTTTCATGGTAGATAAAAATACGGGTTCTGCGCTACGTGGTTCTTGCGTATTTCAAAATGCAAATACGTCCCCTTATCCCTTCCCGGGCCGCTTCCGACCTTGCCGATCGCCTGGCCCTTGGTGATCCCCTGCCCGGGAGAAACGAGTATCTCGGTATTCCTGGCGTACACCGTGGAAAATCCGTCCCCGTGGTCGATGATGACGGTTTTTCCGAATGCGCCGAATTTTTCGCCGGCAAAAACGACTTTTCCCGAACGCGAAGCCGTTACTTCCGAGGCGTAACGCGCCTCGATATTAAGCCCCTTGTTCAGCATCCCGCCGTAGGTGGAGCCGAACGATGCGATGACCCTTCCCCGCACCGGCCAGGCAAATTCCTCTCCGGGCACCGCTCTTTGCGCGCTTACCTTGAGCGGTTCTCTGCGGTTGGGGATGAATACCAGCTGCCCTTCCTCGAGCTTTGAGGCGTCGGCGATGCGGTTCAGCGAGGCCAGGTCTTCCAGGTCCACCCCGTACATCTTTGAGATGCGCCAGAGTGTTTCGCTCTTGGCCACGCGGGGGTAGGTCCCGGGCATCCCTGCCGGCCTCTGGGCCTGCGGTGCGGGAGAAGTTGTTGCGCATCCTCCCAGCCATAATAAAGAACAGATGAGCGCGAATGCTGCGAATATGTTTTTCACCGTTGAACGGTCTTATCCAAAGAGCGGGTGAGCGGAATCGAACCGCCATATACAGCTTGGGAAGCTGCCATTCTACCATTGAATTACACCCGCGTAAACCCCTGTGAAATTTAAACTTTACCCGAAAGCTTTAAAGAACAGTATTTTCCGCACATCGTGCAGACGTCGGAAAGTTTTGGTGTTGAACTTTGACGGTACAACCGTGCCTTTACCGGGTCTATGGAAAGGCAGATCTGTTTTTTCCAGTCGCGCTTCGCCCGCGCCAAAGATAATTTCCGGTCCCAGGCCAGTGCCGACGGTATTTTTTTGACGATATCCGCCGCGTGCGCCGCTATGCGCGAGGCAATGACCCCTTCTTTGACGTCTGAGGCGCTCGGGTGGCGTAGGTGTTCGGCGGGCGTGACGTAACAGAGGAAATCCGCGCCAAAGCTTGCGGCAAGCGCGCCGCCGATCGCGCCGCTGATATGGTCGTAGCCGGCGGCAACGTCGGTTACCAGCGGCCCCAGCACGTAAAAAGGCGCTCCGTTACAATATTTTTTTTGCAGCAGGATATTTTGCTCGATCTGGTCAAGCGGCACATGCCCCGGCCCTTCGATCATGACCTGGACCCCTTTGGCGCGCGCTTTTTTTGCCAGTTCCCCCAGGATTATAAGCTCGGAAAGCTGTGCGGCATCGGTTGCGTCAAGGATCGAGCCGGGCCGCAGGCCGTCTCCGAGGCTTAAGGCCACATCGTAACGCGCGCAGATTTCAGCCACTTTGTCAAAATGCGCGTAAAACGGGTTTTCTTTCCCGGTGCGCCGCATCCAGGCGGCCATCATCGCCCCTCCTCGGGAGACAATGCCCATCAGCCTTTTATGTTTGTGCAGCGCCAACGTGCTTTTTTTGGTCACGCCGGCATGGATGGTGAAGAAATCCACGCCTTCCCGCGCCTGGTCTTCGAGCACGTCAAAGGCCAATTTCTCGTCAAATTTCAGAAAATCGCCTTTCAGGGATTCGGCGCGCACCGCGATCTCATAGACCGGTACGGTTCCGACGGGGACGGGGGATGACGCGATGATCGCCGCGCGGACCTTTTGAAGGCTGCCGCCGACGCTTAAGTCCATGACGGTATCCGCGCCGCAGGCCAGGGCGACCCGCAATTTTTCGACTTCTTTTTTTATTCCGGCGGCATCGGTGGAGGTGCCGATGTTGGCATTGACCTTCGTGCGCAGGCCTTTTCCTATCGCGCAGGGCTTGCGTATGCCGGCGCGCGAGGCGTTAAGCGGGATGACGGCCGTCCCGTCTTTGAGGCGTTTGCTTAAAACACGGGCGCTGACGCCTTCATCCTTGGCCAATTTTTTTACCAGGGGTGTTATCCTGCCCCTGCGGGCTTCTTCAAGCTGGGTCATGAAATTATATAAGACGTTTTACTATTTTTTGCTCCAGCACATACAGCCGGTAGCGTATTTTTTTGAATTCCAATGCCGCGCGCACGCTTTGAAGCTTGGAAAACTCCTCCAGCACCCTCGTCGATTCTTTTACGCGCTGGATGTTGGCGCGGAATATGTCTGCGCCGTTTTTGCGCGTCAGCTCAGCCGGATGGTGTAAAGCCGTCCCCGGGTCTGATCCAGTGTCGCGCTTGTCGATGCAGGCGCGTAAGCCCGCGTTTTTCAGGGCGATCGCGCTGACGCGGTGGCGTATACCCTTAAATTCCTTTGTCAAAAAAGCGTCGTTGAGGATAAACCTGGCAAATTCCTCGCATACCCGCAGGCCTTCCTTGGTCCTGTTGAGGTTCGCGTCGAGGATCCTTTCTATGGGATGCTTAGCGGTTGAGCGCGGCAATTTTTTTTATGATGGCGCTTGTTGAGCGCCCTTGAGCCAGTTTTATTGTCAAGACCCTTCCGCCGTAACTTCTGACGAAACCGCTTCCGGCGATCTGGCTCTTCTTCCAGTCCGAGCCCTTCACCAGCACGTCGGGCTTAAGCGATTCTATGAGGCGGATGGGAGTATCCTCTGAAAACAGGACGACGAAATCGACGCTTTCAAGCGCGGCAAGCATCCGTGCCCTGTCACGTTCCGGCAGCACCGGCCTTCCGGGGCCCTTGAGCCTCCTGATAGAAGCATCGCTATTGAGCCCGACGACAAGGGCCTCGCCTTTCCTGCGCGCCGCCTCAAGGTACATCGCGTGGCCGTAGTGCAGCAGGTCAAAACAACCGTTGGTAAAAACGATCCTTTTGCCTTTTGCCTTGAAAGGCAGGAGCGCCTTCTTGAGGCCTGCCAGGGTCTTTATCTTGCTTTTTAGGAAAGGGCCTCTTCCGCCAGTTCGCATACGATGTGCCCGATGGTAATGTGTGTTTCCTGTATCCGTGCCGTCACCGCTGATGGGACCACCAGGGATACGTCGGCGATCTTGTTCAATTCTCCCCCGTCTCCTCCGGTAAGCGCGACGGTTTTCAGGCCCATTTTTTTTGCCTGCTTGATGCCGTTTAAGACGCTTTTTGCCTTGCCGCTGGTTGAGATGCCGATCACTACGTAGTTTTTCCCTCCCAGCGCCTCGATCTGTTTGGCAAAGACGGCGTCATATCCGTAATCGTTTGCCACGGCAGTCAAAATGGAGGTGTTGGTGGTAAGGGCGATGGCAGGCAGGGCCGTGCGGTCTTTCTTGAACCTTCCGACCAGCTCTGCGGCGATGTGCTGGCTGTCGCTTGCGGAGCCACCGTTTCCAAAGACGAGCACTTTGCCTTTTGAGCGCAGGCCGTCTATGACGATGTCGGCGATCTCCTTGATCTTGCCCATCTGCGAACGCAGGACCTCTTCTTTTACCTGGATGCTTTCCAGCATTATGTCCCTGATTCTATCTCTCATAGGGCCTCATCCTTATCCGAAGAATACGCGCGCGATCTCGTAGAATTCGCTGTC
>JAQTNB010000140.1 GCA_028714055.1 Candidatus Omnitrophota bacterium | reverse complement strand
CGCAGCTTTATTACCGCCGGGGTAGATCAGCTGCCCGGTCATCTTCAGGTGCACGGTCAGCGACTTGCCGTTTGAAAGTTCCAGGATCAGCAGCTTCGCGCGGCGCAGGACCCTGGTGATCGTGGCGCCGGCAAGCTGGCTTCTAAAAGCCCCTGCCGAAGGCTGCCGGATGACCCGGGGCGCGTAAATATCCGTTGCAACGATCTTTTTGTTGATCACCGCCTTTTGCAGTTCATTCTTCAAGCTTTCGACTTCCGGTAATTCGGGCATCAGCGCATCTCTGAGGCGATAAACTTGACCCAGACCTCCCGGGAACGGGGGCCGTCCCCTTCGCAAAAATACACCCCCTGCCATCTCCCCAGGCATAAACGCCCTTCCTCGAGAAAGATTTGCAGGGAGGAGCCGAAGACCGATGCCTTGATATGGCTGTCGGAATTCCCTTCGCTATGGGCATACGCGCGGTCTGCGGGGACCATGCGGTTTAAGCTTGCGACGATATCTTCCCGCACCGAGGGATCGGCATTCTCATTGATGGTCAGCCCCGCGGTCGTATGGGGGCAAAAAACAAGGCACACGCCGTCCCTGATCTTGGCGCGGGAGGCTGCCGACTGTATCGTCTCCGTTATGTCAACGAGCTCGGCCCTGTTTTTTGTTTTGATGCCTATTCTTTGCATTTTTCTTGATACGGTGATACTCCTGAATGGACTTTACCCCCAGATCGTGTTTCACCAGCGCTTCGATACCGTTGACGGTGGCCTGCGCTCCGGAAATAGTCGTCGTGTAGGGTATATTATACAGCACCACATGCGCGCGGATCTTGATCTCATCCTGCCGGGGGATCCTCCCGGAGGGGGTGTTGATCACCAGCTGGATCTTTCCGTCTTTCATCAGGTCAATGACGTTGGGCCTGCTCTCGGCAACCTTCGGAAGCACCTTCACCGGGATACCGTTCTTCCCCAGGACCTCGGCTGTCCCCGAGGTCGCGTAGATATTGAACCCCAGGTCTTTAAGCTTTTTGGCCACCAGGACGACCGCCCGTTTGTCCTTGTCCCGCACGGAAATAAATACGTTGCCTTTACGGGGAAGGTTTTGTCCCGCGGCGATCTGGCTCTTGATATACGCCTGGGCAAAATCCTTGTCGATACCCATGACCTCGCCGGTGGACTTCATCTCCGGCCCCAAGATCACATCCACGCCCGGGAAGCGGTTGAAAGGGAAAACCGATTCTTTGACCGCGACGTGCGCGGGAACGACCTCGTGCGCGAAGCCCATGTCCTTCAATTTTTTACCGAGCATCGCCTTGGTCGCCAGCTTTGCCAGCGGCACGCCGATGACCTTGGAAACAAAAGGCACGGTCCGGGAGGCGCGGGGATTCACCTCGAGCACATAGACCTTCTCGTCCTTGACGGCGTACTGAACGTTCATCAACCCGACGATACGCAGCTCTTTTGCCATTTTGTACGTCGCCTCCCTGACGCGGTTAAGGATATCCTGCGAAAGGGTGAACGACGGCAGCGCCATGGCAGAATCGCCCGAATGGATCCCGGCCTCTTCTATGTGTTCCATGATCCCGCCGATGACAAACGTCTCGCCGTCGGCGATAAGGTCGACATCCACTTCAATGGCGTCCTCCAAAAATTTATCGATCAGCACCGGATGCTCTCCCGATACGCTGGCCGCCTCGACGATAAACCTCTCGAGCGTCGATTCATCGTAGACGATCTCCATCGCCCTGCCGCCGAGCACATACGACGGCCTGACCAGCACGGGGTAGCCGATCTTACGCGCGACCTCTTTTGCCTCCGCATACGTAAAGGCTGTCCCGTTTTCCGGCTGAAGGAGATTGAGCTTTTCGAGCATCTGTTTGAAGCGCTTGCGGTCTTCCGCCACGTCGATATTATCGGCGGCGGTCCCGAGGATCTTGACGCCGGCCTTACGCAGCGGCACCGCCAGGTTCAACGGGGTCTGGCCGCCAAACTGTACGATCACCCCCATGGGCTTTTCCAGGTCGATAATATTGAGGATATCCTCCCTGGTCAACGGCTCAAAATACAGGCGGTCCGAGGTATCATAATCGGTAGAGACGGTCTCGGGGTTACAGTTTACCATGACGCTATCGATCCCCTCTTCTTTGAGGGCGTAAGCGGCATGGCAGCAGCAATAGTCGAATTCTATCCCCTGGCCGATCCTGTTCGGGCCGCCCCCCAGGATGATCACTTTTTTGTTGCCGGAAACCCGCGCCTCCTGCTGCGTTTCATAGGTGGAGTAAAAATACGGCTGCTTGGCGTTGAATTCGCCTGCGCAGGTATCGACGAGCTTATAAACCGGCGTAATATCGTGTTTCTTGCGCGTCTGGCGCACGTGTTCCTCCTTGGTATTCAAGAGATACGCCAGCTGCCGGTCGGAAAATCCGTCCTGCTTAGCCCTGCGCAGCAACTCAGGCGGAACCTTCGGCTCCGCGCCGGGCTCCTCGCCCCTGAATTGCCCGATCTCTTCTTCCATCTCCACCAACTGTTTCATGTTATCCAAAAACCAGCGGTCTATTTTGGAAAGCGCCGCGATCTCTTCAACCTCCAGCCCCGCCTTGAGGGCGTAACGGATGTAGAAGATCCGCTCGTCATTAGGTATACGGATCTTATCCCTGACGGTCTTCAAAAAGCCGCTCTCCGGGTTTTTGAGCTCCTCATCACTCACCGCATCTTTACCGTCGGCGCCAAAACCGAGCCTTCCTGTTTCGGTAGAACGGATCCCTTTTTGAAAAGCCTCCCTGAAATTCCTTCCGATCGACATCGCCTCGCCGACCGCCTTCATGGAGGTGTTGAGCATCCTCTCTGCCCGGGGAAATTTCTCAAAGGCAAACCTGCAGATCTTAAACACGCAATAATCTACCGTCGGCTCAAAGAACGAGGTTGTTTTGCCGGTTACCTGGTTGATGACTTCCGGCAGGGTCAATCCCACCGCAAGCTTTGTGGCGACCCTGGCGATCGGAAAACCGGTCGCCTTGGAGGCAAGCGCCGATGAACGGGAGAGCCGGGGATTTACCTCGATGATCACGATACGGCCGTTGTGGGGGTTCTGAGCGAACTGGATGTTCGCGCCTCCGCCGGTGATGCCGATCTTGCGTATGATATTTTTAGAAAGACGGACAAAGTCCGAGTATTCTTCCGAGGTCAGCGTCTGCGCGGGCGCCACCACGATACTGTCTCCGGTATGGACACCCATGGGATCGACGTTCTCCATAGAGGTAACCATGATGACGTTATCCGCCGAATCGCGCATGACTTCAAACTCGATCTCTTTCCACCCCAGCACCGATTGCTCAACCAGGATCTGATGCACGGGGCTGGTCTCCAGCCCTTTTGCAAGGTGGCGCTCGAGCTCTTCCTTGTTGTAGGCAATGGAACCGCCGCTGCCTCCGAGGGTATAGGCGGGCCTCAGGATGAGCGGGAACCCTATGGAAAGGCCGATATCCATCCCCTCGCGCAGGGTCCTGGCGATACCGCTTTTGGGCACCTCGACCCCGATCTCCTGCATCGCTTTCTTGAAAAGCTGCCGGTCTTCGGCACAGGAGATTGCGTGCACCGAAGCGCCGATAGATTCTACCCCGTATTTCCTCAACACCCCTTCCTTCATCAGGAAGAAGGCGAGGTTCAACCCTGTCTGGCCGCCGAGCGTCGGCAGTATCGCGTCCGGCCGCTCTTTGGCGATGATCTTGGTGACCATCTCGACTGTCAGCGGCTCGATATAGGTGGCATCGGCCATCCCGGGATCGGTCATAATGGTCGCGGGATTGGAATTTACCAGGACTGTCGCATACCCCTCCTCCCGCAAGGCCTTACAGGCCTGGGACCCGGAATAGTCGAATTCGCAGGCCTGGCCGATAACGATCGGACCCGACCCTATCATAAGTATCTTTCTGATATCTTTACGTTTTGGCATCTCTCTATTGCTCCTTTTCAGACAAGCATTCTGCCGAATCTCTTGAACACCTCATGCGCCTGGCCCGGACCCGGGCTGACGGCATAATACTGCGCTCCGATGAGGCGCAACTTCTTTCCTTCAAACTCTTCGACGCTGCGGTCATTCAGGTTAAAGGCGGTTATTTTGATCCCCTTGGACTTGCTTAATGAAGCGGGATCGAGCGCGCCGGAATGGTTTTGCACGGTGATCTCGCCCCGGTAGGAAGCGCCGCTTAAAACCGGATAATTCACCCCCCGGTGCGCTACTTTCATTTTGGTAACTTTGCCTCCCAGGGCGCGCGCCAATACGTGATGACCGGTAGAAATCCCCAGCAGCGGGACCTTGCCTATCAGGG
>JAQTNB010000139.1 GCA_028714055.1 Candidatus Omnitrophota bacterium | reverse complement strand
CCCGTATCGACCTTCAGGATTACACGCGGGCAATCCTTGATTTTTTACGGGAGCTGGAGTTATATCCCCAGTCATTCCCTGCTATCCACTACAGCCGGGCGCTTTCCAACTTTACATCCAGGGAGTATGCCAAGAGCTGGAAGGAGGTGGAGATCCTGGAAGCCGCGGATGAAAAGGTAAGCCGGGTTTTCCTGGAAGACCTGACCAAGGCTTCCGGCATGCGTAAGCCCCTCAGCGCCGGAGAGAAAAAAGCCGATTTTCATTTTAAAACGGCAAACGCCCATTTTTCCGACCTTAATTTCAGCAAGGCGGTTTCGGAATATGACCTGGCCGTTGAGGCGGACCCTCTTCTGGGCAAGGCCTATTTTTTCCGCGGGATGGCGCATTTCCATCTGCAGGATTACCGGCAGTGCCAGCGGGATGTGGTGAAGGCAAAAAGCCTCGGGTATGAGGTTTCGGATACGCTGTTGGCGAGGCTTAATGAACTGATAAAGGAGAATGAGAAACCCGAAGCACCCGCGGAGTGAGCGCGGAAGTAAAAAGGAGGCGGGTATGAAAAAAGTACTGATCGTGTTGCTGGTTTTTCTGCTGGTGTTGGCGGCAGGCATTGTTTTGGCAAAAAATATCATTGCGCGCACGGTCCTGATCAAAGGCATCAAGGCTGCTGCCGGGCTTGACATCGCGGTAGGCGGCGTGCAGGTAGGATTGCTCGATACCACGGTGCGGGTAGAAAACCTTAAAGTTTTTAATCCCGCGTCATTCAGCGAAAAAACCATGGCAGATATCCCGGAGGTCTTTGTGAGTTATGACCTGGGCGCCTTTATGAAGAACAGGGTACACCTCAAAGAGATCAGGGTCCACGTCCGGGAGCTCAATTTAGTGCATGACCAGGGGATGAAGCTCAACGTCAACTCTCTGGGCCTGCTTCTTCCTCCGGCAGGAGGGGGCGAACCTCCGGAAGTCAAGATCGATTCCCTGGGGCTCATAATCGGAAAGGTCGCCTACAAGAATTATATGCTTGGCGGGGCTCCCAAGGGCTTTGAGTTCGAAGCCGGGATCAATGAGACCTTCAAAGACGTTACCGACCCGGCGAAGATAGCCAAAGAAGTGATCGCCAAGCTTATCTCGCGCGCAGGGGTCGCAGATCTGGCCGGGACAACGCTTGATTCGGCAAAGAAACAGGCCAACGACCTGAAGCTGCAGGTGAAGACCCTGATCGGCGAGGCGGCAGGAGAAGCCCAGAAGGAAGTAAAAGACCTTAATTTTCAGGTAAAGACCATTATCGGCAGCGGCACCGAAGAAGCCCAGCAGCCTGCTCAGTAAGCGCAAAGCAAAGCCGTTGACGGGCATAAAAGGGCATAACGACCATAGGACAGCAGCATGGCAGGAAACAACCTTACCGAGGAATTTCTTTCGTTAGTCAGCGTCGACCGTTTCCAGGAGCAATACCGCGCGGATATCGATAAAGACCTCTATTTCGGCGCTCCGCTGTCGTTTATCGTGGATGCCGAAAAGCGGCTCAGGGAGCGCCAGGACCGCCTGATGGCGTATTTCTCCATGGAATACGGCCTTGCCTCCAGTTTTTACAATAGTTTCTGCAGGCAGGCAGGGATCTCCGAGCTTAACAATATCCCCGCAAACACGGTATTCTCCAACTACCGGCTTGCGGATTATTTTTTTGATGTCAACGTCGATAACCTTATCGACCTGCCCATCTACAGCGGAGGCCTGGGGGTGTTGGCGGGAGATACGGTCAAGACCATGGCAGATTATAAGCTGCCTGCGGTTGCCGTGGGGATATTGTGGCATTCCGGGTATTTCAGGCAGCGGTTCTGGTTTAAACACGGCCAGGTCCCCGAACGCATGCAATGGGACCCTGCCCGGTATCCGGGGCTGGTGCCTTTGAAGAATATCGTGTCTTTCAAGCTCAAGAACGAAACGGTACGCTTGAGGCTGTGGAAATATTATGTTTTCAGCTATAAGTACGACTACGCCATCCCCCTGATCCTGCTCGATTCAAATGTCGAGGAAAACCCTTCGCACCTGAGGATCCTCACGGACCAGTTGTACCGCAGCGATAATGCCTGGATCAAGCTGATGCAGCGGCTGGTGCTTGGTTTCGGCGGCATGGCTGCCCTGCGGGAGCTCGGTTACCCGGTCAACATCTACCACCTGAATGAGGGGCACGCGGCTTTCGCGTTTATTGACCGTTGCCGGGGCCTCGGCGCCGCAGAGACCGAAGGTGTACAGAGGCAATTTGCGTATACGTGCCATACGCCCGTGGAGGCAGGGCATGACCGTTTCTCCCAGGATGTGCTGCGGGATGCCCTGACAGAAGAAGACTTTGACCTCACCTGCCGGTTCGGCAGGGAAGAGTCCGGCGCGGTCAACCTGACCCTCCTGGCGATGAGAGCCTCAGGCTCGATAAACGCGGTTTCCAAAAATCACCGGCAGGTGATGCGGCTGCAATTTCCCGAATACGGAGAGCGCATCAAATATGTTACCAACGGCGTGCATCCCTATACCTGGCTTTCCCGGGAGGTTTTGGGGGTCCTCAAGGCCTTCCCCGAAGAGTTCGAGGATGTAGACCGCAATCCCATGGTGCTGGAGCGGGCGCGCGGGCTTAAAAGCGACCCGCAGTTCCGCACGCAGCTCTGGCAGGCGCACCAGAAGAACAAAGAGAACCTCTGCGTTTTTCTGGATAAATGGAGGCTTAACCCCGATGTGTTTACGGTTTGCTGGGCGCGCAGGATCGCGGCATACAAAAGGCCGAGTCTGATATTGCATGACATAGAAAGGCTCAGGAAAATCGTCGGGACAACCGGCCCTCTGCAGATCATCCTTTCCGGCAAGGCCCATCCGAACGATAACCTCGGGTTTACGTTTGTCAATGAGATGATGGATACGGTGGATTCCCTGACCTCCGATTACGACAACCTCAAAGTCGTGATACTTGAAAATTACGATATTTACCTTGCCCGGCTTCTGACCTGCGGGGTCGACGTCTGGCTGAATAACCCGCTGCCGCCGTTTGAAGCCTCGGGGACCAGCGGCATGAAAGCGATATTGAACGGCGTGGTGCAGCTGACCACCCTTGACGGGTGGGTCGTGGAGGCAGCCGATAAAGGGGTCGGCAGGATCTTCGGATACGCAAACGCTCCGGGCGAGATAGGCAGCGAAAAAGACCTGCATATACAGGATGACGCCTCAGCACTCTACCAGGCGCTTGAGGAGATGGCGGCGCTCTACTATAAGACGATCCAGGGAGGGAAGCTTGACCATGCCTCCGGCTGGCTCGATATGATGATCGACTGCGTGGCAAGCGCGTCTTATTTTAATACCTACCGTATGCTTGACGAATACCGCGACCTTGTTTGGGCCAAGCTCGGGGGCGCCTCTCTTGAGGGAAACGCTTCACCCCGGCGGCATGACCGGATAGAGGCGCACGAATTACGGTAGCTGATTTCCAGGCAACGGAACAGGAGGGAAGCGTACTTGAGAAGGTTTATTCTTTATCTGATCAGATGGCAGTTAAGCACCCCCATTTTATGGCTGGTGGTAAAGAACCTCGGCACGAGCGTGACTGCGACCGTGATCGCCAACCTTATCGGGGGAGCGATCTTTTTCTGGGTGGATAAATTCATCTTTACTTCGCAGGCGGTGGAGGTATGGCACATAAAAGAAGGGACCTGCGATAAATGCGGCGCTCAATCGCGCCTTTGGCGTTTGATCAAGACCGCCGGCTACGACAAATCCGGGGATAAGCCGGTTTTTCTATGTATGAAGTGTTCCAAGGAAAAGACTGACGCATTAAGGTCGCGCGGTATACCCGTGAGGGGAAAGAGCAGATAACCTATGCGCTTCAGGTATGAAGCCAAAGATAGGAACGCCGTTTACCGTAACGGCGTGATCGAGGCTTTCGATAGGCACGAGGCCCAGCAAAAGCTTGTTCAGCTGGGCCTTTTTATTATCTCCCTTGATATGGACGTGCCCAAGAACGTCGTCCTGGTAGGAGAACAAAGCGACCCGGTTGCCGCCGCCGGCAGCAGGAACCTGGGGATATGGCTCATCATCTATGATCTATTGTGGCTCAATGTCATCGGTTTTATCGCTTATTTCGGCCTGGCATTGGCGATCGGTGATTCGGCGGTCCCGGTAGGGATACTGGTCAACGGTTTTCTCATCGCGGGGACCGCGGCTGCGATAGCCGCGAATTCCTTCCTGATCGGCGCAGGGATCGGTTTTATAACCGGAAAAGAATGGGCCCGGAAATGCGCGCTTATCGGTACCGCGGGGGTCTTTATTTTTGCCTTCAGCCTTTT
>JAQTNB010000138.1 GCA_028714055.1 Candidatus Omnitrophota bacterium | reverse complement strand
GGTCAAAAACCCACTCCTTTGGAGGTTTAGGCATATGGAACAAAGCGTAAAATACATAGCCGTAGGAAGGCGTAAGGAAGCGATAGCGCGCGTGCGCCTTATGTCCGGAGAGGGCAAGATCTCCGTTAACGGCAGGCCGTTTGAAAAATATTTTCTCCGCGAGACCGACCGCATCATCATCAAACAGCCGCTGGTCACTACGGAAAGTGCCGCTAAATTCGATGTCTTCGCCAATATCCGCGGCGGAGGGCCTACCGGCCAGGCCGGAGCTCTCAGGCACGGTATTGCCCGGGCGCTTGTCCTTTCTGATGAGGGGTTGCGCGGTATTTTGCGTAAACACGGATTTCTTACGCGCGATCCCCGCATGAAGGAACGTAAGAAGTACGGCCAGAAAGGGGCGCGTAAACGCTTCCAGTGGACTAAGAGATAACCTTATTTCTCATCCCGATGTTTTAAAGATCCCGCTTGGAAGCAAGCGGGATTTTTATTTTTACCGTCGGGATACGTAAGCAAAAATCCTTGACGCGCTATTCTTTTTCAATTAATATGAAAGAGTTATAAACGCAATGAAAGGGGATCGATAGAATGTTGAACGTCGGTATTGTCGGAGCAGCCGGGTACACGGGCGAGGCCTTGATCGATATACTCCTCGGGCACCCCGAGGTGCGCATAACCAGCCTTTCGCGCAGGTCCGCGCAGACGAGCAATATCTGCGATATCTTCCCGCAGTTTGCCGGGAGGCTTGACCTGAGCGTCGGGCCGGTCGATCTTAAGCAGCTCAAAGCAAAATGCGACGCGGTTTTTTGTGCCTTGCCGCATACCGCTTCGATGGAGCTTGTTCCGAAGCTCTTGTCCGCGAAGAAAAAAGTGATCGACTTAAGCGCGGACTACCGGCTTAAAGACACAAGGGTCTACCGGAAATTCTATAACGTTACGCATAAAGACGCGGCAAACCTTAAGCTTGCTGTCTACGGGCTCCCGGAGCTTTATCGCAACAAGATAAAAGGGGCGTCCCTGGTGGCAAATCCGGGTTGTTATCCGACGGCAGCACTCCTGGCGCTTGCGCCCCTTGTAGGTCTCGGGCTGGCAGATACCTCCTCTATTATCATCGATGCCAAGTCGGGAACGAGCGGCGCGGGTAAAAAAGCCGAGGAGAGCCTGTTGTTCTCGGAAGTCCACGGCGATTGCAAGGCCTATAAGGTCAACGCCCATCAACATATGCCTGAGATCGACCAGGTGCTTTCGCGTATCGCGCAAAAGAAGGTGCGGGTCGTCTTTGTGCCGCATCTTCTGCCGGTGAAGCGGGGGATTTTGGCCACGGTGTATGCGAGAAAAAGCTCCAAGGCCAAGAACCGCCCTGCCATCCAGCTTTTCCGGAAATTCTACAAGAAAGAGCCTTTCATCCGGGTAAGGAAAGAAGGGGATTTCCCCCGGCTTGCCGATGTGCAGGGGACTAATTTCTGCGATATCGGCATCAAAGAGGAGAAGGACTGTTATATCGTGATCGCCGCCATAGATAATCTTGTGAAGGGGGCATCAGGACAGGCCGTGCAGAATATGAACATCATGTATAAGTTTCCCGAAACCCTGGGGTTGTTATGAGCATCCGGGCGAAAGCGGTATTGCCGTTCGGTTTTAAGGCGAACGGTGTGTCCTGCGGGATCAAAAAATCCGGCAAGCCTGACCTGGCGCTGATCTATAGCGAAATGCCTGCGCAGGCCGCGGGGTGCTTTACCGCCAATACCCTGGAGGCAGCACCGGTGCTGCTTTGCCGCAGGCGCCTGTCCTCCGGCGGCAAGATCAGGGCGATCGTGGCCAACAGCGGCAATGCCAATTGCTTTACCGGCGCAGGCGGTTTAGCCGACGCGGTCAAGACCGCCGGGTATACCGCAGGATTGCTTGACGTAAAGCCCTGGGAGGTATTGGTCGCCTCAACCGGCATTATCGGAAAACCCCTGCCTTTAGAGCGCATCGTTGCCGGGCTTCCCCGGCTGGTCAGCGGGCTTTCTTCTTCTGGGATCAACAAAGCGCAACAGGCGATCCTGACCACCGACACCTTTGCAAAGTCAGTCAGCACGCAGGTGATGATCGGCTCAAAAAAGGTCAGGCTCTGCGGCATTGCCAAAGGCGCGGGGATGATCGCGCCTGATATGGCGACCATGCTTTGTTTTATCGTAACGGATGCCGCCATCATGCGCCAGGCGCTCGGCAAAGCGCTTAAGGAAGCGGTCAACAGCTCTTTTAACCGTATTACTATTGACGGCTGCATGAGTACCAATGACAGCGTGATCGTCATGGCAAACGCCGCCGCAAAGAACCCTTTGATCGGCGCGGGCGCTGATTTCAGGCGGTTTAGCGCGGCGCTTGCGCAGGTATGCCTTGAGCTTGCCCGGATGATCGTGCGGGATGCGGAGGGCGCGACTAAGTTCATCGCGATTACGGTCAACCAGGCCGCGAGCGTATCCGAAGCAAAACGCGCGGCTTTGGCGGTCGCCAATTCAAACCTTTTCAAGACCGCCATGTTCGGCCAGGACCCCAATTTCGGCAGGATCGTGGCCGCGGTCGGGTCTTGCGGCATACCGGTGAAAGAAAAAGACTTTAAGGTGCGGGTGAGCCCTTTGCATAAAAAAGACATTACCGTGGGAGTGTGGCTTGGGAGAGGCAAGGATTCCGTGACCGTTTATACCTCTGATCTGACCCCCGCCTACATCAAGATAAACGCCGCATATAACTAGGAAAGGATGCCATGGAAGAGGCGATAAGGAAAGCGGACGTGCTTATTGAAGCGCTTCCGTATATCAAGAGATTTCATAAGAAGGTAGTGGTGATCAAATACGGCGGCAGTATCCTGGGGGATGAAAAGATCCGCGCCGGGGTCCTGGAGGACATAGTTTTCCTGAATTTTATGGGGCTCAAACCCGTATTGGTGCACGGAGGCGGCCCGAATATCAGCGACCGCATGCGCGCCTCGGGTATAAAGACGGAATTTGTGGATGGAATGCGCGTTACCGATGAGGAGACCCTGAAACTCGTGGGGGAGGAACTGGAAAACCTCAATGCCCTGATCGTCGGTGAGCTTGAAGGCCTGGGGGCAAAGGCCGCGGGCCTCAGCGGCAAAGAAAAAAAGATGATCCAGGTGCAGAAGAAAAAAGGCAAGGTGGACCTCGGGCTGGTCGGAGAGATCACCGGCATCGATGCCGCGCTTATTACCGATGAGCTGAAATCCGATAAGATCCCGGTGATCATGCCGATGGGCGCGGGGGCGGACAGAAAGACATACAATATCAATGCCGACGAAGCCGCCTCCAGCATTGCCGTGGCCCTGAAAGCGGAAAAGCTGGTGCTGTTGACCAACGTCAAAGGGATCATGCGCAACCCCGACGACCAGGGGTCTTTTCTTTCCGGCTTAAGCGAGGCCGACGTCAAGAGCCTGATCGCCGACGGAGTCATCCAGCAGGGGATGGTGCCCAAGGTCAGCGCCTGCATCACCGCCCTTGACGGAGGGGTCAAGAAGACCCACATCATCGACGCGCGTATCCCTCACGGCCTGCTGCTTGAGATCTTTACCAACGAAGGTATTGGGACCGAGATAACCAAATGAAAGCGAAAGAAGCGCTGCAGGCATATGCGCAATACGTGATGCCGACGTATACCAAGACGCCGCTGGTCTTTGTCAAAGGCAAGGGCTCGCGCCTCTGGGATATACACCATCATGCCTATCTTGATTTTTTCCCCGGCTGGGGCGTGGGAAGCCTGGGCCACTGCCATCCGAAGGTCATGCAGGCGGTGCGGCACCAGGTCTCCAAGCTTATTTTTGTGCCCAATAATTATTACCATCCGGGGCAGGCAAAGCTCGCGCAGGAACTGGTGCGGCTGTCGTTTCCTTCAAAGGTATTTTTCTGCAATTCCGGGGCCGAGGCAAACGAAGCGGCGGTAAAGCTTTGCAGGAAGTACGGCCGGGGCAGATACGAGATCATTACCTTTGAGAACGCCTTTCACGGAAGGACGCTTGCCGCGCTTACCGCTACGGGGCAGAAAAAATACCTCGAGGGGTTCGGCCCGCTTCCGCCCGGGTTCACGCAGGTGCCTTTTAACGACATTGCCGCCGTGCGCGCCGCCGTAAGCGACAAAACGGTTGCCGTGCTGCTTGAGCTTGTCCAGGGCGAGGGAGGGATCAACGTCGCCCAAAAAGATTTTGTCACGGAACTCAGGCGCCTCTGCGATGAAAAGCAGATGCTGCTGATCATCGATGAAGTCCAGACCGGTATCGGCAGGACCGGGAAGATGTTCTGTTACCAGCATTACGGGATCACCCCCGACGTCGTGAC
>JAQTNB010000137.1 GCA_028714055.1 Candidatus Omnitrophota bacterium | reverse complement strand
ATGTGATCTTGGATGTGACAGTCAATGACCAGGCAGGTTATGAGGAATACAAGAAACAGGGAGCTCCGACGATCGCTGCCTACGGGGGTAAGCCCATTGCGCGCGGAGGCAAAACAGAGGTGCTGGAGGGGGCATGGCACCCCCGGCGCATGATAATGATAGAGTTTAAAGACGCGGAAGCCGCGAAGCGCTGGTGGGGTTCGCCGGAATACTCGCAGGCTAAGAAATTACGCCATGCCTCTGCCGTGACCAACGCCGTCCTGCTGGAAGGGTTTTAGAAAAACAAAAAGCTTCCCTAAAGGTAGCTTTCGGCGTTATCCTGGGGGGCAAAACCCAGCTTTTTTTTGGTTTCGCCCAGGTCGAATACCCCGCGTGAATTATTGCTCACCGCAAAAGCAGCTAGAAAATCCGTCTTCACCTCAAGGGCCTTCCTGAACGCCTCAGTCAGGTCGCGTTTGCTGCAGAAGACCGCGCGCATATAATCCCCGGCATACGGCTCAGGGGTGTCCTCCGGCACGGTCCAGCCGATCCTCAGGGCCACAAATTGCATCCCCAGATGAGAAAGGTGCCTGCCGACGTTTTCCGCGAATACTTTTGAATCGGCATAAAGGCAGCGGGGGGTGGGAGGGGTATCCAGGGTGATCAACCGTTTGGTCTTTCCTTCCAATGCCTCCATGATGGAGCCCTGGTGATAGAAATTTGAGCTTGCAAAGACGATCCTTTTGACTCCTGCCCTGCGCGCTTCCTCAAAAACATAGCTTGTCGCAATAAAATTGTTGCGCAGCGTCGCCGAGGGGAGCGCGTCCGGCCTGGGGTTTCCCGCCAGGTGAATGAGGGCGTCCAGCCCGTCAAAGACACCCGCCAACCCCTTTTGGTCGCCGCAATCAACCTTGACGAATTTTCCGTTCCTGGGCTGCCCGGTTTCCCTGATATCATAGAGGGTCAACGCGTATTCCGCGCAGAGGCCATCTTTGAGCGTGGTGCCGATATTCCCCGCTGCCCCGGTGATCCCGATCTTTTTCATATGGTTCTCCTTTTGTAAGGGCGCCTGTCCCTGGTGATGATTCTAAAGAGTATTTTAATCAGTGTCAATGCAAAAGCGCTGTGTTATAATATCGTTTGAAGGTTTTTCCCTGGAGGAAGGCATGACGGAGATCGTCGGCAAACCGGGTAATTTAGCTTCATTGCTTGAGTATCAAAAAGGGGCGGTCGTCAGCAAGGAGATAATCCGCAAGGACAAAGGCACGGTCACGGTTTTTGCCTTTGACAAAGGGCAGGGGTTAAGCGAGCATACCGCGCCTTTTGATGCCTTTGTCTATGTCCTTGACGGCAGCGCGCAGGTCTTTATCGCGGGCAGGCCTTTCGCGGTCAGGGCCAACGAAGGTATTATCATGCCGGCGCATAAACCCCATGCCCTGAAAGCGCTGAAGCGCTTTAAGATGCTTTTGGTCATGGTGCGCGCATAAGGAGAGGCACGTGAAGAACGCGATATTTTATTTTTCCGCGACGGGTAATTCGCTGATGGCGGCGCGGTGCCTGGCGGAAGGGTTGCCGGAATCGGAGGTGTTGAATATTGCCAATGCCGTGCAAAAGCATTCCGGCGGTCCTTACGAACGCATTGGGCTGGTTTTTCCCGTTTATATGTTCGGCTTGCCGCTTATCGTGCGCAAATTCTTTGAGACACTCAAAGCCTCTTCGCAGACATATATCTTTGCCGTTGCCACCTATGGCGGCCTGGCAGGCAATGCCCTGCCTCAGGCGGCCGCGATCTTGCGCAGGCGGGGCTTAAGGCTTTCGGCCGGCCTGCAGGTAGTCATGCCCGGTAACTACACGCCTCTTTACGGAGCTATCCCGCTTGCCAGGCAGGAAGAGCTGCTGCGTAAAGCCGAAGCGCGTATCGGGGAATTTTGCGCTTTGATAAAAGAAAAAAAGGAGTGCGGCCCTGCGGGAGGGGTTTCGCTTTTCGGATGGCTCTTTGAAGGGGTTTACCGCCTCGGTTCGCCGAGGATCCCGCAGGCAGATAAGAACTTTTTGGTTGACGCGAATTGTGACGGCTGCGGGGTGTGCCGGAAGGTCTGCCCGGTCTGCAACATCAAGATGTTCGGAGGGAAGCCCAGTTGGCAGCACGCCTGCCAGCAGTGTATGGCCTGTCTGCAGTGGTGCCCGCAGGAAGCGATCCAGTATAAGCAATCTACCAGGGGCAGAAAGCGTTACCGGAATCCCCGCGTGCAGTTGAAGGATTTTGTCGTTTTGTGAGGGATTATTTCAGCGCGTCAAGCTCTTTGCGCAGCTGCGCGTTCTGCGGGTCAAGCTCCAGCGCTTTTTGCAGGTATTCTTTTGCTTCGGCAGTCTTATTGGTCGCTTTATAGGTCATCCCCAGGCCCGCGAGTGCCGCGGAATTGCCGGGTTTAAGGCTTAAAGCCTGCTTAAACACCGATTCGGCTTTTTCGTAGACCTTCAGCTCAAGGTAGACAAACCCCAGCCCCAATGACCCCGAAACGCTTGCCGGATTGATATCGAGCGCCTTTTTGAAAGACTCTTCCGCCTTGGCAGCCTGTTTTTTCTTAAGGTACACCCATCCCAACTGCGCGCATATTTCTTCGTTCACAGGCGCTATCTGCTGCGCTTTGATAAGCATTGCTTCGGCTTCGTCAAGTTTATCCGTGGCAACATAAACGGTTGCCAACCCCAGGAACGGGTCTATAATGCCGGGGCTTAAGTCTCCGAGCTTCTTAAACGTTTCTTCTGCCGCGGCATATTTTTTCTGCGCTTCGTAAACCCAGCCCAGGTGCGTCAGCGCGTCTGTGTTGCTTGGGTTGATCAGCAGCACTTTCTGCAGCAGCGCTTCGGCTTGCGTGAGGTTACCGGCGTCCCTGGCGCTGATCCCTTCTCCTAAGTATGTTTGTTCATCGGAGACAGGCGAGGGTGTGAGTGCGGCATCCTGTGCCCGGGAAGCGCTGCTTAGGCATACAAACGAAACGGCAAAAGCAAGTGCGGATACTGATAATCGGGAAATTTTTTGTCTGGTCATAGTGTCCTCCTTTTTATTTTATTGTAGACCCCTAAAATACGGTTGTCAACCCTAAACTCGGCCGGCCCTTACTCCAGTAGGAGCTCTATGATGTTGGCCCTTGCGGGCTTGTGGAGGGTTTTCAGCCTTGCGCGGGAAAGCGTAAAGCTTTTTGCCGGCAGCATCCCGGGCGCGGAAGCGCCGTTGACAGATACCGAGCAGATACGGTAACTGCCGTAGTCCTTCCTGCGGGGATTATAAAACCTGACTTCAATATTCCTTCCGGCAAATGAAGCCCGCACGCGCAGGGTAGCGGAGCGCGCGAACTGCTCTTTGACAAGCTTCGGTTCTATCAGCAGGTTTCCCATCTCTCCGCGTATGCCGAAGGCCTGCGTCAGGAGCGTAAACATAAACCAGCTTGCCGAGCCGGTAAGGTAGCTGTACATCCCGCGGCCTTCCGCGTTGAAATATTCCGGCAGGCAGGGGTATATTTTTGAATGCGCGGTATCCGTGCTCAGGCGAAAGAGGCTCTCCAGCGCGCCGTAACCTTCTTTGGAATATCCCTGTTTGTAAAGGGCATACGCGTACATCACGCACATGTGGCTGAAGACCGCGCCGTTTTCTTTTTCTCCGTAGATAAATGAAAAAGCCCTTCCCAGGTTGTATTGGTCTTTGCCGAAATCCGTATTCAGGCGTATTCCTTTAAAACGCCTGTCCTTCAGGCGCGCATTGACGTTTTTGATGAGGCGTTTGGCTTGAACAGGGTTTGCGATACCGGCAAGCAGGGGGAATACCTGGGCAGTGAGCGTCATGCGCGCTCTTTTTCCCGTGCCGCCTTCAACCCTTTTGCCGTCGTTATTGTAATAGCCGTTAAAAAATCCGAGCTTAAGCCATTCGGTGCCTGCGATGTGCCGGCAGATCCAGCTGCTTTTTGCCAGCAGGTCGCCTATCAGCTTGTCTTTATCTACCGCGGCCTTCCTGCCTGAGACCTCCTGTTTTACGCTCGCCATGTATTTTTCCAATAACGCGCGCTTCTGCGATACGCTCGCGTAATTGATGCCGCGGCCAAAGGCCCTGTCCAGCAGGAGTGTGATCTCCTTAAGCAGATAGATCTTTCTTTGGGGAAGACTGCCCAGGATCCCGGCGATCGTTTTCAGGTTATGGGCATAGAAGGCGCTGAAGGCAACGCTTTCGCCGCGGCTGCCTGCCATGTCAAGGCCGTCATTCCAGTCCGCGCCTTCCAGGCGTATGTGGTTATGGGGCCCGACATTAAAGAACTGGACCAGGTGCTGCAGGAGGACATGTTCGAGGACGCTGCCTTTATATAC
>JAQTNB010000136.1 GCA_028714055.1 Candidatus Omnitrophota bacterium | reverse complement strand
TATCAGGTGGTAAATCACATTACGGGATGATAAGCTATCTTTTCGCGGGCCAGGGAAGCCAGTATGTAGGCATGGGCAGGGACCTGTATGAGGCATTCCCTGAGAGCAAGGCGCTTTTTGAGCGGGCGGATAAAGCCCTGGGTATCCCTTTGACAAAGCTTTGTTTTGAGGGCCCCGCGGAGGAGCTGAAGGCTACCGACATATCACAGCCTGCCATCCTTACCGTAACGCTTGCGGCATTCGAGGCCTTTAAGAGCCGCGCCAAGGTAAGCCCTTCTTTTGTCGCGGGCTTGAGCCTCGGGGAATACAGCGCGCTTGTCGCCTGCGGAAGCCTTTCTTTTGAAGACGGAGTGCTGCTGGTGCGTAAGCGCGGCCAGATCATGGAGGCGGCAAGCCGCAAAAACCCTGGCGCGATGGCCGCGGTCTTAGGCCTTAGCTTTGAACAGGTTGAACAAGCCTGTAAGGCAACGGCAGCGGAAGTGGCGAATATCAACGCTCCCGAGCAGATCGTCATCTCAGGCAAGGCCGATGCCGTCGTAAAAGCAGAAGAAAGCTGCCTGCAGGCAGGGGCAAAAAGAGTGGTGCGCCTTGAGGTAAGCGGAGGGTTCCATTCTTCCCTGATGCGCGAGGCCTCCGGGGAGTTAGAGCTCCTTTTGGGAGGGGTCGAGGCCAAAACACCCCTTATGCCGATAGTGAGCAATTTTACCGCCCAGGCACACACAAGCCCCGCCCAGATCAAAAACAACCTGGTTTCCCAGATGTATTCGCCGGTGCGCTGGGTGGAATCCATGAAGTTCATGCTTTCAGAGGGGTGCCGGGAGTTCGTAGAATTCGGCCCCGGCAAAGTGCTTAAGGGGCTTATGCGCAAGATCGAGCCTTCCGCAGCCGTCAGCACCATAGAGACGGCCAATGACATAAACGGCTTTAATGGTAAAGGAGAGGGAAAATGAGGTTACAGAATAAGGTAGCCATGGTGACCGGAGCAGCCCAGGGGATCGGCAGAGAGATCGCGCTTGCGTATGCCAGGGAGGGCGCGGATATCGCGGTTTGCGACGTAAACCTGGAAAAAGCCGAACAAACCTGCAAAGACATAGAAGCCCTTGGCAGGAAGGCGATTGCGCTTCAATTGGACGTTACTGACCTGGCAAAAGTAGAGGAAGGGTTAAATAAAATTCTTGACAAATTAGGAAAGGTTGATATATTAGTTAACAACGCAGGGATTACCAGGGACGGTTTACTGCTCCGCATGCAAGAGGCAGACTGGGACCTTGTGCTTAAGGTGAACCTCAAAGGCACCTTTAACTGCACAAAAGCCGCCTCGAAGGTCATGATCAAGCAGCGCAGCGGCAAAATCGTCAACATAGCCTCGATAATCGGCATAATCGGCAATCCCGGGCAGGCAAATTACTCGGCTTCCAAGGCAGGGGTAATCGCTCTTACAAAAACCACCGCAAAAGAACTGGCGTCGCGTAATATCAACGTGAATGCGGTAGCGCCCGGATTTATCCAGACTGACATGACCGCAAAGCTCAGCGAGGAGATCCAGCAGAAGATGCTTGCGGTAATACCGCTGAGCCGCTTCGGCAGCGCTGCTGACGTAGCTTCGGTGTGCGTTTTCCTGGCATCGGAGGAAGCAGGCTATATTACCGGGCAGACTATCGTCGTGGACGGCGGTATGGTTATGGCGTAACGTTAAAAGGAGGAAAAGAGAATGGCAGTTCAAGAAAAGGTAAAGTCCATAATTGCAGAACAGCTGGGCGTGAAGCCGGAAGAGGTCGTCCCCGAGGCGTCGTTTATCGATGACCTGGGAGCCGATTCCCTGGACACGGTCGAACTCGTTATGGCTTTGGAAGAGGAATTCGGCATCGAGATACCGGATGAGGACGCTGAAAAGATAACCACTGTCGGCGATGCGATCAAATACATTGAGACCAAAGCCGTCAATAAGTAAAAATTGATATAAATTCATGCTTAAAGTTGCCCCGCCTGTCTTTGCCGGCGGGGTAACTTTTATGCAAACCTATTAAGCCATGCAAGAACATAGAGTCGTAGTCACGGGTTTAGGAGCTATCACCCCCATCGGAAACGATGTGCCGTCATTCTGGAAGGCGCCTCAGGAGGGGGTTTCGGGCGTGGGGCCGCTTACCTCTTTTGACGCCAGCGCCTTTGATTCCCGGATCGCCGCCCATATCAAGGGTTTTGACCCGTTAGCGTGCGGCTTTACCAAAAAAGACCTTAACCGCACCGAGGATTTCGTGATCTTCGCCATTGCCGCCTCCCGCCAGGCGATAACCGACGCGGGATTGGACCTTGAGAAGGAAGATAAAGACCGTATCGGCGTGGTGGTCGGCTCCGGTATCGGAAGCCTCAAGATCATCGAGGACCAGCATAGCGTGTACCTGAAAGGCGGGCCCTCAAGGATCACTCCGTTCCTTATCCCGGCGCTTATCGTAAACGAAGCAGCCGGCCAGATCGCCATAACCTTCGGTTTTAAAGGGCCTAATACCTGCCTGACAACGGCATGCGCTTCGGGAAGCCACGCGGTCGGAGATGCCTTCAGGATCATCCAGCGCGGAGATGCCGACGTGATGATCACCGGAGGCACGGAAAGCTGCATTACGCATCTGGGGGTCGGCGGTTTTTGCGCCCTCAAGGCCTTGTCAACCAGGAACGACGAGCCCCAGAAGGCCAGCCGCCCTTTTGACGCCCAGCGCAACGGATTTGTCATGGGAGAAGGATGCGGGATCACGGTCCTTGAAAGCCTGGAGCATGCCAAAAAACGCGGGGCAAAGATCTACGCGGAGATGACGGGCTTCGGCATGTCATGCGATGCCTATCATATCACCGCCCCTGATCCCGACGGAGAGGGCGCTGCCAAGGCAATACGCGCCGCGCTTAAAGATTCCAAAGCAAATCCCGAAGATGTCGGCTATATCAACGCGCACGGCACTTCGACCAAGCTTAACGATAAGGTTGAGACCCTGGCTATCAAGCGTGCCTTTGGCGCGCATGCCAAACAGGTCATGGTTTCATCCACCAAATCAATGACCGGGCATCTCCTGGGAGCTGCCGGCGGTGTTGAGTTTGTAGTCTGCTGCCTTGTTATTAAGGATAACGTTGTCCCGCCTACGACCAACTACGAATTTCCCGACCCCGACTGCGACCTTGATTATGTGCCCAATACGGCGCGTAAAGCGAAAGTCGACCTTTGCCTTTCGAATTCTCTCGGTTTCGGGGGCCACAACGCGACGCTCGCGGTCAGAAGATTCAAGGAATAACCGCTCCAGACCAGGAACGCACAAAAATGGGTTATACCCTCGCGGAAAAGATACTTTTACGGCATAGCGGAAAAAAAGATATCCGGCCCGGTGAATTCATCGAGGCAAACGTAGACCTCTGCCTCGGCAATGACATCACAGCGCCCCTGGCGATCTCGGAATTCAAGAAGGCCGGTTTTGCAAGGGTTTTTGACAATAAAAAGGTCGTGCTGGTGCCGGACCATTTTGCTCCGGCCAAGGACCTTAAAAGCGCCAATCAGTGCAAGGTGCTCGCTGATTTTGCCGCGGAGCAGAAGATAAAGAATTATTTCGAGGTCGGCTGTATGGGGATCGAGCATGCCCTGCTGCCGGAAAAAGGCTTAGTCGGCCCCGGAGACCTTGTCATAGGAGCGGATTCTCATACCTGCACCTACGGCGCGCTGGGAAGCTATGCCACCGGCGTCGGCTCAACTGACCTGGCGCGCGCCTTCATTGACGGCAAGTGCTGGTTTAAGGTCCCGGAGAGCATAAAATTCGTATATAAAGGAAAGCTCGGAAAGTGGGTCGGCGGCAAGGACCTGGTCCTTTTTACCATAGGACAAATAGGCGTTGACGGCGCGTTGTACTGCGCCATGGAATTCAGCGGCCCGGTGATCAGGAAGCTTGAGATGGACGGCCGCTTTGCCATGTCCAACATGGCTATCGAGGCAGGAGGAAGGACAGGCCTTATCGAGCCGGATGAGATCACCCTTGAATATGTAAAGGAAGCCTTAAAGGCATCGGGCAGGAAGTTTAGCGCCCGGCGTTTTGAGGGCCTCGCAAGCGATGCGGATGCGGCGTATCAGAAAATATATGAGTGGGATGTCTCAAAGCTTGAGCCTCAGGTCGCCTGCCCGCACCTTCCCAGTAATGTCAAGCCCGCCGGCGCCCTCTCAAAGGTAAAGATAGACCAGGTGGTCATCGGCTCCTGCACCAACGGCAGGATCTCCGACCTGCGGGTCGCGGCGCGCATTTTAAAGAAGAAAAAGATCAAGGCAGGCTTGAGGCTGATCATCATACCGGCAACGCAAAATATTTACCGCCAGGCGATCAAGGAAGGCCTGCT
>JAQTNB010000135.1 GCA_028714055.1 Candidatus Omnitrophota bacterium | reverse complement strand
GGTAAAACTGCTGCAGCAGGCAAAAGACCGGCGGGAGATGCTTCGATGATCATTGCCGTTGACGGGCCCGCAGGAGCAGGCAAGAGCACGGTTTCAAGGCTCCTGGCCAGGAGCCTTGGGTTTACCGACATCGACGCCGGGGCAATGTACAGAGCCCTGACCTTAAAAGCACTGGAACATAATCTTGACGCCGGCGATACCGAAGCGATCGTGGCGATGGCGCAGCGCACCTCCATCGGATTGACGGCCGGCCCTGACGGCGGGATCAGGGTTTTGCTTGATGAGAGGGATGTGACGCAGGAGATCAGGCTCCCGCGCATCACCAGGCTCGTTTCCGACGTCGCAAAAGTGCGGGGTGTCAGGGAGGTCATGGTAAAGCTCCAGCGTAAGCTCGGCGCCTCCTGCGACAGCGTGCTTGACGGCCGGGATATCGGGACAGCGGTCTTCCCCGACGCCGACAGAAAATTTTATATCGATGCCGATTTTAAAGAAAGGGTGCGCAGGCGCCACAAGGAGATGAAAGAGGCAGGCCAGGAGATCACCCTTGAAGCCGTTGCCGCGGATTTAAAGAACCGCGATACGATCGATTCGACGCGGGACTGCAACCCCTTGAAAAAAGCGGCGGACGCGGTTTATATCGACACAACCGACATGACGATCGAACAGGTGGTCGGGGAACTCGTCAGCCGTATCAAGGCCCCCCTGAAACGGAACTAACCAACCCCATGGACAAATCACTCATCCGTAACTTCTCCATAATCGCGCACATCGACCACGGCAAATCCACGCTTGCCGACAGGATCCTTGAGGTCACGGGGGCGGTGGATAAAAGGAATACGCGCGATCAGCTCCTGGACGATATGGACCTTGAACGGGAACGGGGCATTACCATCAAGGCCTCGATGGTCAGGCTCAACTATCGTTCCGTTGACGGGAAGGATTACATCCTGAACCTGATCGATACGCCGGGCCACGTCGATTTTACCTACGAGGTCTCGAAATCCCTGGCGGCATGCGAAGGGGCGGTCCTGGTGGTCGACGCGGGGCAGGGGATCGAAGCGCAGACCGTTGCCAATTATTACCTTGCCCGCGACAATAACCTGGCGATCATACCGGTGGTCAACAAGATAGACCTTACTTCGGCGGACATCCCGCGCGTCCAGCGCCAGATCAACACGGTCCTGGGATTCAGCGACGAAGAGATAATCCTGGCTTCCGCGAAAGAGGGGACAGGGATTAAGGATATACTCGAGCGTATCATCCGCGATGTGCCCGCCCCTTCCGGAGAAGAGGCACGCCCTCTGAAGGCCCTTGTCTTTGATTGCCGGTTCGATGTCTTCAAGGGCGTGGTGGTCTTTGTCAGGGTGGTGGACGGAACGATAGACCCTTCGACGCAGATCAAGCTGATGAACTCGGGCACGACGTATAAGCTCGAGGAGATCGGTGTTCTCAAAGATTTGAAGTATACCAAGGTGGACTCCTTCTCCTGCGGAGAGGTCGGTTATTTTACCGCGAATATCCGTGACCCGCGCGAGATCGTCATCGGCGACACGGTGACCGACGTCAAGAACCCCTGCCAGGAGGCGTTCGCCGGATACCGGACGCTCAAGCCCCTTGTTTTCTGCGGGATCTACCCGGTCAACCCCGCGGACTTTGCGGACCTGCGCGATGCCATGGATAAGCTCAAGCTTTCCGACGCCTCGTTTGTTTTTGAGCCGGAAAATTCGCAGTCTTTCGGCTCGGGGTTCCGCTGCGGGTTTCTCGGGCTGCTCCATATGGAGATCGTGCAGGAGAGGCTCGAGCGGGAGTATAACCTGAACCTGATCTTGACCGTCCCCAATGTCGTATACCGCGTCAAGACGCGCGACGGTTCGCTCCTTGAAGTGGATACCCCCGCGAAATTCCCCCCGCCCCAGGATATCCTGGAATCGCTTGAGCCGTATGTCACGCTGCTGATGATCGTGCCGGTGGACGCGATAGAGCTGGTGTGCGATTTTGCCAAGTCGCGCAGGGGTACCTTTCAGTCGAGCGATTACCTCGGCGAGGACAGGGTCAAGGTCGTGTTCAATATCCCGCTTTCCGAGATCATCGTGGATTTTTATGACCGCATGAAATCGCTTACGCGGGGTTACGGGTCGTTGGATTATGAGTTCCAGGGGTATGCCCCGACCAAGCTTGTCAGGCTCGACGTTATGTTCAACGGGGTCGTCTGCGACGCGTTTTCTTCCCTGATCTGCAAGGATAAGGCGTATGCGAAAGCGCGGGCCCTGGTAGGCAGGCTTAAGGAATTGATCCCCCGCCAGCTTTTTGAAGTCGCCATACAGGCGGCTGTCGGGACGCAGATCCTGGCTTCCGAAAAGATACGGCCGGTCGGTAAAAACGCCACCAGCAAGTGTTCCGGCGGAGACATCACCCGCAAACGCAAGCTCTGGGATATACAAAAACAGGGAAAGAAGCGTCTTAAACAGTTCGGGAAGGTCGAGATCCCTCAGGAGGCCTTCCTGGAGGTCCTTAAAATCCAATAGGTGCCTGTTATGAAAAAAGAACATCCGGTTGCCAGGGGCAAGAAAAGAAAATCGACTCTCAGGGAATGGGTGGAGGCGATTGTCGTAGCCGCCGTATGCGCGATGGTCATCCGCACGTTCATCATCCAGGCCTTCAGGATACCCACGGGCTCCATGCGCCCTACCCTGATAGAAGGGGATGTGATCATGGTAAATAAGTTTATCTACGGCGCGCGTGTCCCCTTTACCGGCATCACCCTGCCGAAATTAAAAGATCCCTCCCGGGGCGACGTTATCGTCTTTGTTTACCCTGAGAACCCCAAAAAGGATTTTATCAAGAGGCTGATAGCGGCCGAAGGGGAGACCGTCGAGATCAAGGACGGCACTATTTACATAGACGGCCAGGCATTGGTCGATCCGGTCTTTAACCAGGTCTATTATTATAACCGTGGAGGCTTCGGCAGCGAGGGGTTGAAGCTTACCGTGCCCCCGGAGAGCTTCTTTGTCTTGGGAGATAATTCCGCGTCATCCCAGGACAGCCGGTATTGGGGGTTTGTCCCCCGCAAGAACGTCCTCGGGAAGGCCCTGTTTATTTACTGGCCGCCGCAGCGTATACGCATCATAAAATGAACTTCGCGAACAAGATATCGACGTTCCGCATCTTAAGCGTCCCTTTTTTTATCGCCAGCCTCATGTATTACCGTCACCCGGAGCGGGAATACCTGCGCTGGGTGGCGTTCGCCATCTTTCTGCTGGGGGTGGTTTCGGATGCGGTGGACGGATACATCGCGCGCAGATCCAAAGAACAATCAAAGGCAGGGCTCGTGCTTGATCCGCTGGGAGACAAGATACTGCTGATGAGTTCTTTTTTATGCCTGTCATTCATCCCGGAATTCCCGCTGCGTTTCCCGTTCTGGGTCACGTTTATCATCATCAGCAGGGACGCGCTGATCCTGCTGGGCGCGGTCGTCATTTACGTGGTAAAACAGAATATCGATATCCGCCCGACGGTGTGGGGAAAACTGACGACGACCTTCCAGATGCTCGCCGTTATCGCCGTCCTCCTGCAATGGCCGCGCGCGTATTTATTGTGGTCGCTGGCGGTTTTTTTCACCGTGGTCTCCGGGCTGGATTACGTGAGAAGGGGGTTTACGACGCTTTATGCTGCCGATAATCACCGGAATCATCATTAGCTATTTTTTGGGCTCCATTCCGACAGCCTATCTTTTTGTCAGGGCCTTCAAAGGCGTTGATATACGTTCGATAGGTTCCGGGAATGTCGGGGCAACGAATGCCTCGCGGGTCCTGGGTAAGGGGTTGGGAGGGGTCGTTCTTTTACTGGATATCCTGAAGGGCTTTCTGGCTGTCTGGATGCTGGGAGGTTTTCTTATCGCCCGAGGCGTAAGCGTCCCCGCGGATGTATTGCGCGTGCTGCTCGGCCTTGCCTGTATCTCGGGTCACAACTGGACGGTTTTCTTGAATTTCAAGGGAGGCAAGGGCATTGCCACGACCCTGGGTGTTTTGCTCAGCCTTGCGGCGGGTTCCTCAGGTTTTCGAATGGTGATCTTGCTTTGCCTTTTGACCTGGATAGCGGTTTTTGTTATCCGGCGTATTGTCTCACTGGCTTCGGTCGTGGCCGCGATAACATTGCCTGTATATATGGTTTTATTCAAGGTTTCCCCCGTATTTATCTTTACCGGTATTCTTCTGACTTTATTTGTGCTTATCAGACACAAAGAAAATATTAAAAGGTTATTGCAGGGGAGAGAACAATGCATAACCTTCGGTAAATCAAAGACTTCCGCTTAAAATTAACCTCAAGAAAACGTTTTCTTCCCCACCCCTTATCATCTTGCACATATATTATAGAGAATGATA
>JAQTNB010000134.1 GCA_028714055.1 Candidatus Omnitrophota bacterium | reverse complement strand
TTGAGGCGTTCCATGATCTTGATCAGGCAGTAACACCCCACCCGGTCATCGACGGCCTTGCCGTAGCAAAGCCTTCCTCCCAGTACCCCGGCATTCGGTTCGAACACCGCCACATCCGCAAGCGCGACCCTTTTTTGCGCGTCTCTGAGGCTGCCTGCGCCGATATCGATGAACATCTCGGTATGTTTAATGACGGTCTTTTTCTCCTCTTCTTTCAAAAGATGCGGAGGCTTTGCGCCGATCACGCCAAGCACATTTCCGGCAGCTGTCCTGATGGCGACCCGCTGGCCGATAAGCACGCGGTCGTCGATCCCGCCGATCTTGATAAAGTTAAGGAAGCCTTCTTTGTTGATAAGCTTTACCAGAAAGCCGACTTCATCCATATGGGCGCAAAGCATGATACGCTTTGTGCCTTTCCCGCAACGGGCAATAACGTTGCCGAAAGCATCGCACTGTGCGTTACCGCACGCCTGCTTCAATTCGCTGCGCATGATCCCGGCGATCTCTGCTTCGTATCCGGAAACCCCAACGGCATTCAGTATTTTTTTAAGTAACGGATCCATAAGCCCTCCTCCTTAGGTATTATCATAACCCAACAAAGGCGCTTCATCCAGATTTTATTTTTTAAGGAACCGGGGGGGCGGAGGGACTAAAATAAGCGTTGGAATTTACGGATCTCTAAGGCTACGCTTGGGCGGGTGACTACTGCGGATATTGCGCAGAGCATATCCGCGCCGGCTGAAACCACTTGAGGGGCATTGGAAAGGTCGATCCCTCTGATCGCCGCCACGGGGATATGCAGCTGCTTTTTGAGCGCGCGGATAAACGCTACGCCCCGGGGAGGGCCGGCATTATCCTTGGTCCGGGTCTTAAAGATCGGGGCGGCCGCCACATAATCGGCGCCTTTACGCTCTGCCTCCCGCGCATCCCTGAGGCTCCTGACTGTCAGGCCGATGATCTTGTTTTTTCCCAGGACCCTGCGCGCAGCCTCATACGGCAGGTCATCCTGCCCCAGGTGCACCCCGTCTGCGCCCGCGGCCAGCGCGATATCCACCCTGTCGTTAACCAGGAAAATGCATCCTTTGCACAAAGCGCGCAGCCTGCGCGCTTCCTCATACATCCGCACGCTCCCGGCATCTTTCGCGCGGTATTGCACCACGGCGACCTTGGCCTTTAAGGCGCTTTGCACGTCTTTGTAGATCCCTGCCCTGCTGAGGGAGGCGTCGGTGATAAAATAATACCCTTTCATTCTTCGATCTTTTGAGCGCGCAGGCATGTCTTTTCGTTAAGCCGGTAGGCGCAGTCAAAGAGCTTCTCGCGGAAGCTCCCGGGGCCGGCCGACCCCCGGGCCGCGCATTCGCCGGCGATCCCAAAACACGCAAGGGCGCTTGCTGCCGCGCGCACATGGTCCGGCTCGACCGCCGCGAACATCCCGATCACCGACGCTGCCATGCACCCGGTCCCCACGACCTTGCTCATCAGCGGATGGCCGTTTTTGACGAAGAGCCGCCGCTTTCCGTCCGTAACGATATCGGTCCTGCCGGTCACCACGACGGTCAGCTTCCGGCTTCTTGCCAGCTTTGCGGCTAACCCGGCAACGTCCCCGTCGACGGTTTGCGCGTCGACCCCCCTGGTGCGCACGCGCCTGCCGGCAATACGGGCGACCTCCGAGGCGTTACCTTTGAGGATATCGATATGCCCGCTTTTAAGCAGGGCAAAGACCTTTTGATCGCGTAACGTGGTAGCTCCGGCGCCGCAGGCATCAAGGACCACGGGGATGCCTTTTTTGTGCGCGCTTTGCGCGGCGGTTTTCATCGACAGCACAAGCTCGGGGGTGAGTGTCCCGATATTCAGGACCAGGCTTGAGGCGATCCCCGCCATCTGCGCTACCTCTTCTTTGGCGTGCGCCATAACCGGGGATGCGCCGAATGACTTTACGATCGCCGCGCAGTCATAGATCGTCACCCAATTGGTTATGTGGTGCACCAGGGGCCTTTGCTGCCGCACGAGCTTGAGGAGCGCGAATGCGTTGAGCCTTGCCTTCTTCATCCTAAGAGCTTATCCCCCTGCGCCCAGCTCTCCCCCGCTATTTCGTCGATGACGATATAGGTGCTTTCTTTTGTTTTCCCGGCGACCTTCAGGAGCGTTTCGGAAAAATCCCTGGCGATCTGCTCTTTTTGCGCCCGGCTTAGTTTTCCCACCAGCTTTAGATTGACATACGGCATCTCTTCCTCCTTGTTTTATCGTGAGACCAAAATCACCGCGCTCGTCGCAAACAGGTTCGGAAAAACCGTTACCCGCCGGTTATTCCCCAGGTAGAGCGCGCGCTCGACGCGAATGCCCTGCGAACGGCAATACCCTAAAAAGTCGCGGATGCTGAAAAAATGGACGTTCGGGCTTTCATGCCAGGTATACGGAAGGGACGGGGTTACCGGTGCCCTTCCCCCCGCAAAAAGCTGCAGGCGCGCTTTATAATAGGCGAAATTCGGGAAACCCACGATCACCTTCCTGCCTACCCTGAGCGCGTCGCGCAAGACCGTCTCCAGGTGCCTGACCTGCTGCAGGCTCTGGTTTAAGATCACGTAATCAAACGAGCCGTCCCGGTACTCCGAAAGCCCGGAATCAATGTCGCCGTGCAAGGCGTTGAGCCCTTTTTCAACCGAGCGGTAAATCGCTTCTTCATCGATGTCGATCCCCTGGCCGCGCACCTGCTTTTCTTTGATCAGAAGATAGAGCAGGTCGCCGCTGCCGCACCCCAGGTCAAGCACGCTTGAGCGGGAGTCGACCATCTCAAAAATTGCCCGGTGGTCAATGCGTATGCTGTCAAACCTCATATCGTCCGGTCACCTCGTAATCGTAGAAAGCTTTTTTCAGGAAATGGCTGATCAGGCGCGTCTCTTCCTCTGTTTCCAGCAGGAAGGCATCGTGGCCGTAAGTTGAATTTATCTCACAGTAGCTTACCTGAACTCCCGCGCGCTTGCAAGCCTTTACTATATCTTTTGACTGGTAAGCAGGGTAAAGCCAGTCGGACTTAAACGCGATGACCAGCACCCTGGCATCGGTCCCCCGGAAGAGCCCCTCGGGGCCCTTCCCTTCCAGGAGGTCGAAATTATCCATTGCCTTGGTAATATACAGGTAGGAATTGGCATCGAACCTTTTGACAAAGTTATCCCCGCGGTACCTGAGGTATCCTTCCACTTCGAAATCAGAGGTAAACTTAAAAGGCTCAGTGGTATTTTTTTTCTGGCGCCCGAACTTCTCGTTCATCGATGTATCGCTCATATAGGTAATATGCCCGATCATCCGAGCGACCGCAAGCCCCTTGGCGGGAAGGGCCGATCCGTAATAATTCCCCGATTTCCAGTGCGGGTCGGAGATGATCGCCTGCCTGCCCACCTCGTTAAAGGCGATCTGCTGGGGCGAATGCTTCATGGAAGTGGCGATCGGTATGGCGCTCTTTATGCTGCTGGGATACATCGCCAGCCAGCTTAAGACCTGCATGCCGCCCATCGAGCCTCCGGCAACGCTGACAAGCTTTTCGATACCCAGGTGCTCGATAAGTTTCTTCTGGCACCTGGTCATGTCATTGATGGTGATCAGGGGAAAATCCAGGGCGTAGGCACGGCTCGTTTTGGGATTTATGCTGGAGGGGCCGGTCGACCCGCCGCAGCCTCCCAGGACATTCGAGCAGATGACGAAATATTTTCCGGTATCAAACGCCTTTCCCGGGCCGATCATCGCATCCCACCATCCGGGGGATTGTTCCTGCGCATGGGACCCGGCGGCATGCGCGTCCCCTGAAAGCGCGTGCAAGATAAGCACGGCGTTCGACTTTTCGCTGTTCAGCGCGCCGTACGTCTCATAAGCGATCGTGACCGGAGCAATCTTCTCCCCGGAATCAAGCACCAGGCCCCCTGTAGCGAGGTCCCCGAAAGTAAAATACTGCGTCTTGACCGCCTCCATGCTTCCTGCGCCTGCCTTTAAAACACCTTTTTTCTCCATATCTTTAAGCCTGCCTTCTATTTCAGGAATTCCTGGTAAAGCCAGGTGGAAAGATAACGTTCTCCCGTAGAGGGGAACACCGTGACAATGGTCTTGCCGCGCGATTCCGGGCGCCCGGCAACTTCAAGCGCCGCCCACATCGCAGCGCCGCTTGAGATACCGGCAAAAATACCTTCCTGGCGCGCCAGGCGCCTGGCCATATCCCCGGATTCCTCATGGCCTACCTGCATTATTTCATCGATCACGCCGCGGTTATTTTCTTGCCATCGGCAGTTGTTTTAGCAATCACCAAGCCTTCTTTAGCATCGCGATCGCTACGGTTAGCAGCTACTTTCTGACCTTTTTTTCTTAAGTAATCAATTGCTTTTTCGAAATCTCCTTC
>JAQTNB010000133.1 GCA_028714055.1 Candidatus Omnitrophota bacterium | reverse complement strand
CTTGTTCATCGCCAGCAAAAGCAGGATGACAAAGACCACGGCAAAGAAAAGCGTAACCCCCATGTATTGCCGCTTAAGATATGCCTGCGCCCCCACCCGCACCGCCTGGGCGATCTCTTTCATGGTCGAATTCCCCTGATCCTGTTTGAGGATCCATGCCGCAAGGTATGCCGCAAATAATAACGCGACGATCGAGCCTACCGGCGCAAGCAAAAGCAGATCAAAACCGTTCATTGCTACTCCTCCTTTTTCTACAAAAATGCGTCAGCCTTTAAGGTAATAATAGTGGATATGCTAACATAAAAAGAAAAAAAGTCAACGGGATTAAGGAGTGTGCTTCCGGACAAGGGCGAGGATCGCGGAATACGGCACAACCACGTACTTGACCCCTTCAAACTCTATTTCAATGGCGGAACTCTTTAAAAAGATACAATAATCCCCTTCCCTGGCCTGCAGGGGAAAATACCTGCCGTCAACCGTGGGGGACTGCCAGGGTTCGGCATCGAGCGCGGCAGGGTCTGAAACAGGGTATCCCGGCCCGGTCTTGACCACGGTGCCGCCCTGGACCTTTTCTTTCTCCTGGACCCCCAGCGGAAGGTAGAGCCCCGCGTCAGTGCGGTCCTTTCCTCCTGCCGGCAGGATCAAGACCCGGTCGCCGACAATGATGATCTCCTGGTCCATGGTAATTTAGCCCTCGTCTTCCTCGCTTTTCCGTTCTTCCAGGACCAGTGTCTTTGCCTCCAGGTCAAGCTCGAATTTGAAGGATTTCAAAAACGACATCCCCAAAAGCCCGCCGAATTTTTTAAAAGCGTTCTTGGAAAGTATGATCGCGGCATCGACATTCTTTACCTCGGCATCCCCTACCGAGACGCTCTCAAGCGTGATAAGCTTTGCCGGGGCTTCCTTGCCGTTTGCAAGCAGCATCTTCACGTCCGGTTTTGCGGAAGCCAGGTCTATTTTAAGCTGGGAGGCGGTTTCGGAAGAAAGCACCACCAGCGACGCCCCCGTATCCAGGGCAAGCGTGACCTCTGTTTCCTTGTTCAATACCGACAAGACAAATGCGTGGTTTTCCTCGCGGGTGATCTCGATCTCGTGGATCCCCTTGCGCTCAATCTTCCTTTGTTCGCGCTCCTTGCGGATGCGCTCGCGCTCCCAGGAATCCGCCAGGCCCTGGTTCTCCTCCCGCGAAGAACGGTCGATCTCCTCGATCTGGGTCTTGTTGAACTTCACGGTGCCGATGCCTACGGCAAGCTGGATGTAGCTGTCGGTCTCTTCAATAACGACCCCTTCCATGTAGCGGCCGTTCTTAAGATAGACAACGTCCGCCCACGCGCAGGCAACCGCACAAAACACAAGCAGTATGCCGAGCGCCAAGGTTTTGTCGGTCATCGGTATGTATGGTCCGGACTTACTGTACCGCCTCTTTCATGGCTTGGGCTTCATCCTGGTCAAGTATCCCGTCATTATTGGCATCGTATGCCTGCTCGACCGCGCTGTCGACCTTGGCCTTGCCGTTGGTCTTGATAAGCTCAAAACGGTCTTTTACCAGCTCTTTGGATTCCGCTTCATCCAGCCATCCGTCGCCGTTGGCGTCATATTTGTGTTCCAGCGGCGTATTGACCTTTGCCTTTCCGTGCCTATACGTCTTTTCCCAGTTCTTCTCCATCTTCAGCTCTTTTGCGTCTATGACCCCATCGGCGTTCTTGTCTGCATGCCTGAATTTCTCGGACTTTGCCGGTGCCGCCAGTATCGCCGTAACGGCGCAATAAAGACAGACGAATACCATGACTAAAAACAAGAAAAACGTGCGCTGCATCCTTCTTCCTCCTTTTTGCTCAAACAGCATGGTTATAGAGAAACGGGGACCTCAATGATCTTACGGCGGCTCGTATGGCCTGAAACGATACGAACGCTGCTTTTGGGGACCCCGAGGTATTCCCCTAAAAGGCTTTGCAGCGCCTCGTTAGCCTTGCCTTCCCTGGGAGGGGCCTTTACCCAGAGCAAATACTGCCTTTCCCCGGTCTTTTCAATCTTGTTCTGGCGCGCCCCCGCCTTGATCGTCACCGACAGCTTCATCTGCTCAAGCGGCTTTACCGCGCCTTCTTCTTACCGGTATCCGGGGTCTTGATCTTTACGGATTTCCTGATCAGGCTCAGCTTCACCAGCTCTTTGTCCACCCAGTTGTTAAGCTCCACAAGGTTACCGGTAAGCTTTCCGATCTGCGCGCTGGTCGGGCCCTCCAGCGGGACCGTGATACCCTTTAAAAAATTCAGGTTCATCTCGTTGGTTTTCTTGATCTGATTAAGCCAGTTGTCCAGGAAATCAACGGCGGTCCTGGTCATCTGTTCTTTCTCTATCGTTTCGAATATGCCGAGCATCCCGAAATACGCGTCCACCTGCGAAACGGCGATCATGCAGGAATCGAACATGCTCGTCAAAAGCACCGCGTCCCTGGAGGTAGGCACCAGCAGCGCCTTGATCTCCTGGGCGCCGTCAAACATCTTGTTACGCACCTCGAAAAGCTTGGACTCCGCGGGGTAGGCCGCCGAAACCGCCACGGCCAGGAATAAAACCGAGCATATCAGGATCTTTTTCATACGGCCTCCTTTTTCTAAGGTATCACCACTTTTGATATGGTAATGCTGCACTCGGCAACGCTCGACTCCCGGGATTTCGGGCTGATCTGGTATTTATCCACGACCAGCAGCTCTTCGGAACTCTCGACGTTGTAAAGGAAATCGACGATCTGGTCCATCTGCCCCTCGCCGGTCAGCGTCACCATATAGCGCTTTGTCTTATCCTTGTCTTCCTTGACCCCCGCGGGCTTCATATCGATCACATAAAGGGAGCATTTATTGGCGGTATTCTCCACGGTCTTCAGCAGCGCGATCATCCCCTCTTCGTCGGTCTTGGGCTTGCGCAGGAAGGACTGAAAACGCTTCCCTTCGCTTGCGATCTTTTCTTTCTGGGAGACGATCCGCAGGTTCGTGCGTATGCGGGATTCTTTTTCCTTGATCTCTTTATGCTGGGAGCTGATCTTGGAATATACCGGATAGACGACAAAATTCACCATAAGGAAAAGCAGGACCGTGAGGGCCGTAAAATAAAAGATCGTGCGCTCGCGCTTGGAGAGGCGCGCGAGGAACTTGGTGATATCCTGGAACTGGAGTTTGGGCATCCGTTATCCGCCTTTGTACGTGGGGACCGCTGAGATCTCAAAATCCGTCACGTCCCTGCCCCCGTCCTTACGTTTGGTGGTATATTTTGTTTTGACGTCTTTGAGGTATTTTGATTTTTCCATCTTTTCTACGAAGGAAAAGACCGAAGACATGGACTCAGCGCTCCCCCGCAGGATGAACTTTTCCCCCTGCTGGTCAAAACGGATATCGCTGAGCTGCAGGTCCTGGGAAGAAAGCATGTAGAGCTCCGTAAGCACCTCCAGGGAATAGCCCCTCCTGATCAGGTAATTCTTGATCGCCCCGACGGTGGCAAATCTGTCCTCCAGCTCCTTTGCTTCTTTATTGACGGAGGCGTAGCGCACATCGAGGCTCTTAAGATACGCGGCATTGAAATAGATCTTGCTGATAAGTATGGAGAAGACCAGCACAAAAAGGGTGAGCACCAGGACCCCGGTCTTGATCAGCTCTTTGCCGCGCTCTTCCACTTCCCTGCGCAGCCGCACTTCTTCGGGGATCAGGTCAAGCTTCAGCTGGGGCGCTGCCGCCATCGGCGCCAGTATCTCAAGGAACGAGGCATGTTTGGAGAGCCTGCCGCCCTGAAGGATCTTCTCCGAAAAGGAAAAGGCTTCAAAATACGAGACCAGCTTGGCCGGTATCTGCAGGCCGCTGCTCAGGGTAGTTTCCAGGTCCGAAAGCGACTCGGTCGCACCGGTAACGATCGCCTGCGAAGGAAGGCGCTCGATGTTCTCGCTCTGGTAGATCTCAAGCGAACGCTTGATCTCATCTAAGAACCTGCCGCGATAGACCAGCCCTTCCTCGGAAAGGTTCCAGGCGCCGATCGGGATGGAGCGCACAAACACGGGTTTGCCTTTATGCGAAACGACGAAATCAGAGCTTCCTTCGTCGATGTGCACGATACATACCGGCGGAGCGTCCGTCCCGGCCCTGAGGATCCTGGCCGCGAAGTTACTGAGGCCCTCCGGCGCGAAAAGCACGCGTTCAAGCTTGATACCAGCCCTTTCCAGTATCTCGTAATGCCGCTTGATGATGTGCCTGGCCACGATGATAAGCAGTATCTTGGTGTAGCTTTGCCGGTAGGTGCCGATATCGATATAATCGATGATGATCTCGTCCCTCGAATAAGGGGTGTGCCTGCCGGACTGCAGGTTGATGATATCGCGTATCTCCTGGGGGTCGGTAGAGGGGACTTCTATATTCTTGGTTATCACGACGCCGGAGGAT
>JAQTNB010000132.1 GCA_028714055.1 Candidatus Omnitrophota bacterium | reverse complement strand
TCCTCCGGAGCCTCTGCAACGGGAACGGTGGGGATATAATATGTTTCTTCCGTGCCGACAACCTCAACCCATAGCGGGTTATCGGTGGCCTGCACTGCCAGGAAACCATCTGTTGCCTCCTGAATGGCTGCAAGCTGATCTATCTCTGAAGCCGTGCCTATTAATTCGAAATCTTGATTATATACCGGGACATCGGGGCCTACGAAAGCGGCATAGACCGGAGGCACTTCAGGATCGTCGTCTCCGCCGCCGTCCTGCGGGATAACAAGGTCTTCAGGGGCAACCGCCTGCGCCGGAGGATACCAACCGCCTCCGCTTGATGCAGGCATAACATCCCTGCGTTCGTCGCGCACTCCTCCAGCGCCGCCGTCATCGGCGAAAAAGTAAGCCCAGCCCTGTTGGGTGGATAAAAAAACGATCGATAAAACAATGGCGAGGATTTTGGTTGCTGGCCTCTGTTGTCTCATACGGTTTGCGCTCATAATAAAAAAGCCGTGTTTCCACGGCTGATTAAAAACCCTCCTCAAGAAAAAAGCCGTGTTTCCACGGCTTACAAAGAGGTGCTTGCATTACTTGCCTTAAACGACCCGTGGCGAGGCCCCGTAAGCGCTGTTTGCGCTTGCGGGGTTTTATCGTTAAGGATTACGCTGTTTCCTTAAAGAACAACCTTACCATAAAGGTATATCACTTTATGGCTCTCCTATCAAGACGATAAACCCGGCTTTAGAAAGCGTTTGCTTTTTATCGTAACTTGTTATTTTTCAAATCGTTGTAACTATACGGGTAGTTATATTACGACTACGAATTCACCGCGGGGTTTTTGTTTTTGGAGGCTTGAAAGGATGTCTTGGGGGCTTCCTCTATATACTTCTTCAAACTTCTTTGTCAGTTCCCTCAGGCAGACAACCTCTTTTTCACCGAATACGGTATGAATATCCTGAAGGGTGGCATGAATCCGGTGGCAGGATTCATAGAAAACAAGCGTATAGTCTAAGGCGGCCAATTTTGCCAGGCGGTTCCGGCGGGCCTGCGCGCGATTGGGCAGAAAACCTTCGAAGATGAATTTATGCGCCGGCTTTCCCGAGAGCACGAGGGCGCAGACAAAAGCAGCGGGCCCGGGAATAACCGTCAGGGGGATGTTCTGGGCTATCGCTTCCTTAATGAGATTGTAGCCGGGGTCAAGAATACCCGGGGTCCCGGCGTCCGAGACGAGCGCGACGGATTTGCCTTCCTTGAGCAGCCGTAACAGAAATTCGGCCTTGGTAAAACGGTTGTGCTGAAAAAAACTGGTGGTGGGAACCCGTATGCCGTAATGGCTCAGCAGTATCTGGGTGTGGCGGGTATCCTCGCAGGCGACCAGATCCACGGATTTTAACACCTCCAGGGCGCGGAGGCTTATATCCCCGAGATTGCCTATGGGGGTGGCGACTATATAGAGCATTACTCGACGGTCACTGATTTGGCGAGGTTACGGGGCTGGTCCACATCGCAGCCTCTTTTGACGGCGATATGGTATGCCAGAAGCTGCAGCGGCAAAGCGACGATCAACGGGGAAAATATCTCTTCTGTTTTCGGGATATAAATCACCTCTTCGGTGAGGGTGGATAATTTTTCATCGCGATCGGTTGCTATCCCGATGATCTTGCCGTGGCGGCTGCGTATCTCCTGAATATTGGAGATCATCTTTTCATAGCGCAGGGAGCGGGGCGCGATACATACCACTGCACGGTATTCATCGATCAGCGCGATGGGCCCATGCTTCATCTCTCCGGCCGCATACCCTTCAGCAGGGATGTAGGAGATCTCTTTAAGCTTCAGGGCCCCTTCCAGGGCAGACGGATAATTGATATGCCTCCCCAGGAATAGAAACGACCCGAAATGCGAGTGGGCGCGCGCTATCTTCCTGATGGTATTCTGGTGTTTCAGGACCCTTTCCTGCAAACGGGGGCAGTTCCGAAGCAAGCCGACCAGGTTGCCGAGCCTCCCTGCCTGTATGCGCTTGTGCAGCTGCGCAAGATGTATGGCAAAGAGATAAAAGATCGCCAGCTGCGCCGTGTATGCCTTGGTTGAGGCCACTCCGATCTCCGGCCCTGCGTGCGTATAAATAACGCCGTTTGACTCCCGCACCAGGCTTGAGCCCAATACGTTACAAATTGCCAGGACCGACGCCCCTTTTCTTTTCGCCTCCCTGACCGCCGCTATCGTATCGGCGGTCTCTCCGGACTGGCTGACGGCAATCACCAGGGTGTCCCGACCGACCAAGGGGTTGCGGTACCTGAATTCGCTGGCCAGGTCAACGCTGACCGGTATCCTGCAGAACTCTTCCAATATGTATTTGCCGCATAAGCCCGCATGATAGGCGGTGCCGCAGGCTATGACGATAATGTTACGGACGCCTGCAAGCTGGGAGCGGGGGATCTTCAGCTCCTGGAAATGAACGGTATCGGTCCCCGCCTTGATGCGCTGTTTGAGAATCCCCGCAAGCACCTGCGGCTGCTCGTTGATCTCCTTAAGCATAAAGTGCGGCCATCCCTGCTTCTGGGCCTGAGAAACATCCCAGGTGACGCGCGCAGGAGTCCTCCTTGCGCGCGCTCCCGAAAGCGTAAAGACATTGACCGTGTCTTTGGTCAATACCGCGATATCCGCATCCTGGAGATAAATAACCTCTTTGGCAAAATCGAGGAGCGCCGAAACATCCGAGGCAAGGAAATTTTCTCCTTCGCCCAGGCCCACGACCAGGGGGCTGCCCATGCGGGCCGCGATCAGCTTACCGGGCTCTTTTGAAGAAATGACGCCTATAGCAAAAGACCCGAGCAGTTTCCCCAGCGCCCTGCGTACCGCTTCCTCAAGAGGCATGGTGCGGTAAAGGTCTTCGATCAAATGCACGATGACCTCGGTATCCGTCTGGCTTTTGAATACGTGCCCTTTCTTGATCAGCCCGTTTTTTAGCTGGCTGTAATTCTCGATGATCCCGTTATGCACCAGGGTAAGGGTATTGGCGCAATCGCAGTGCGGGTGGGCGTTCACCAGGTTTGGCTCTCCGTGCGTAGCCCAGCGGCAATGGCCGACGCCGAGGCTTCCGTTTAACGGCTTTTTTTCCAGGATATGGAAGAGGGATTTGATTTTTCCGGGGAGTTTTTTAACGGACAAGGACCCGTCGGGACGGGCAACAGCGATGCCGCAGGAATCGTACCCGCGGTATTCCAAACGCCTCAAGCCCGCCAACAGCAAAGGCTGGGCCTGCTTATCTCCGACATAACCGACTATCCCGCACATAGTATGGCGGCGCTCACCCAAGTCAGCCTCCTGGGTGAGCGCTCGATTAAGAGTGTCCCCAACCGGATTTGAACCGGTGTCGAGAGCTTGAAAAGCTCTTGTCCTGGACCAGACTAGACGATGGGGACGCTAACTTTTATTCTTCTTCTGCGATCACCGGGGCCACGCAGGAAACACGGTCTTTGGAATCCAGCTTAATCAGGCGCACACCCTGGGCCGACCTGCCGGTCGAGCGTATGTCTTTGATCGCGCAACGCAAAAACATCCCGTTCTGGGTGATCACCATAAGCTCGTCATTATCGCTGACGACTTTCATGCTGACCGCTTCGCGGTTTTTATCGGTCACCCGGATGTTGATAATGCCCTTTCCCCCGCGGCTCGTCAGGCGGTATTCCGTCAGGGGGGTGCGTTTGGCAAAACCGAACTCCGTAACCGTCAAAACGGTCGCGTCTTTCTGGGATACGATCGTCCCGATCACCTCGTCTTTTTTTGCAAGCGAGATGGCACGGACACCCTTTGCCTGCCTCCCCATATCCCTGACCTTGGCTTCGGAAAAACGTATGGCCTTGCCCTGGCGCGTGCCGATCAATAACTCCTGCTTGCCGTCGGTCATCTGCACCGACATAAGCGCGTCGCCTTTATCGAGGCTCATGCCTATGATCCCGCCTTTCCGGGGGTTGCCGAAAGCATCAAGCCTGGTCTTTTTGATCAGGCCGAGCTTCGTAACCATGACCAGGTAATTATCCGCGGAAAATTCTTTGACCGGTATCGTCGAGCTTATCTTGGCACCCGCCTCCATCTGCAGGAGATTGACGATTGCCTTGCCTTTGGAGGTGCGGCTTGCCTGGGGTAGCTCGTATACCTTAAGCCAGTGGACCTGGCCTTTATCGGTAAAGATCAACAGGTAATCTTTAGTTGAGGCGACAAAAAGATGCTCCGCGAAATCCTCTTCCTTGACCTCTGCCCCGGTGACCCCTTTTCCGCCGCGTTTCTGTTTACGGTAGGCGCTCACCGGCAGGCGCTTGATATAGCCGCCATGGCTGATAGTCACCACCACATCTTCTTCGGCGATCAAATCCTCTACTTCTAAATCTTCTACTTCTCCAACCACCTCTGTCCGGCGCGGGTCACCGTATTTTTTCTTT
>JAQTNB010000131.1 GCA_028714055.1 Candidatus Omnitrophota bacterium | reverse complement strand
GTGGTCTGCGGCTGCGGCGACGGAGCCTACCAGATGGCAGGGTTTGAGCTGATGACTGCCATACAATACAATATCCCGGTCATCTGGGTGATCTTCAATAACGGGGAATTCAACGTGATCAAGAAGTTCCTCCTGAACCTCTTCGGCGACCAGGCGTTCATGCAGTTTACCAACCCTGATTTCATCAAATACGCCGAGGCATGCGGAGCGTTCGGCGCGCGGGTGGAAAAACTGGATGATTTTGACGCGGCGTTCCAGAAGGCATTGAAGTGCGGCAAAGCTGCCCTTATCGACGTGGTGGTTGAGTCGGAGGTGTATCCGCCGTTTGGATTAGGGAAGGTTTAACAGATCAACCGGGTAGAGCGTGAAAATAGATCATATAGGTTTGAGCGTCTCCAACATCAGGCGCTCGGCCGCGTTTTATAAAAAACATTTCGGATTCCGCTGTGCACGAATATATATCCATAAAGATATAGGTATGACCATTGCTGTCCTCAAAAGGGACGGCATTTGTTTGGAGCTCTTTGAGTTCAAGAAGCACAAGAAACTCCCCGGCTACCGCAAGACCCTCGATAGCGATCTGCGGACACTTGGGGTAAAGCATTTTTCTTTCGGCGTCAAAGACATAAAGGGGGCATATACAAGACTTCGGCATACTCGGCTCTGCTTCGCCACGGATATGCGCCCCTTTGATAACGGCCTCCGCTACTTCTTCGTCAAGGACCCCGATGGGATCCTGATCGAGGTAATGGAGTCTAAATAGAACTCTTTCTCATAATGAACCTGTCCGGTTTTCTCGCTCAGGTCGATTTTGCCACTATAATCTGGAGAGAAGTGGCACGGCAATGATCTTTCGCATTTTCGGCGGCTGCGGAACTCGTCCTTTTTGCTCTGGCAAAAAGGACTCAAACATCCTCGCCGTCCGCCACAATAGTGGCGGATTCCCGAAAATGCTCAAGCTCCATTGCCTAAAATCTCCATTCGCTCGAAACCCGGCCAGGTTCATTATTGTAAACGTTTTCAATAGATTTTACGGTTTTGCTGGAGGCACATTAACCCGCCCGACGCTTTAGAGGCGGATGTGCCGAAAGCAAAACTGTAAAAGCTGAAAAATTTATAATTCTTTTAGGAGGGTTAGATGAAAAATAAATCATTCAGATTACCCGATGCCGGGGCGATTAGGAGCTTTGATAGGGAAGGTAAGGAGATTGTGCCTCAGCCGCAGGATGAGCTTTGGGGGCAGAATGGGTGCTTTGTAGTCAACCCGATGTCCTTTACAAAGCTGGCGAAGGGCGCGAAGGCTTTGGATGAAGGCGCCTCCTGGGATGACGGGTATCGCATGGTTTTGGATAATAATACCGGCTTAATGTGGGAAGTAAAGTCTCCGAAAAAAGGGGATGTTAATTTCTGCGAAGACAGGTATAACTGGGAAGACGCGCAGAAGAAATACATCAAGAAGCTCAATGCCAAGAAATACGGCGGTTTTTCCGATTGGCGCATGCCCAATAAGGATGAGATACGCTCTATCATAGATTATGGCAGGACTAATCCGGCTGTTGATACGAACTTTTTCCCCAATTGCCAGAGCGACCTTTACTGGACCGCCATTCCTTATAAGATGCAGAAACCCTTTATCTGGGGGATATTCTTTGGCCTGGGAGCGGGTATTTGCTATACGCCTTTAAGCGAGCGTTACGTGCGCGCGGTAAGAGGAGGGGTTGATAAGAGATTCGGCAAGGCTGAGACCACGAGGTTTAAAGATAACGGGGATGGCACGATCACGGATTCTTTGACCGGGCTCATGTGGCAGAAGGAAGAAAACGAGCGCATGGACTGGTATTCGGCCTTAAAGGTATGCAAGGATATGCGCATTGCCGGTTTTTCCGACTGGCGCCTGCCGAACCTAAAAGAGCTGAATACGATTTTGAACCTGGATTATACGAACGGCTGGTGGTATTACAAGGATTTCTTTCCTGCCAAGGGGCTGCAGCCGCCTCTGCTGCATTATTTTTCCTCAACGCCGTATGAAGGGATCTATGTCTGGGTGACCAATTTCTGTTTCGGCTATGACGGCTACTATGCCAGCAAGAACGCGAAATTGCTCTTTAGGGCGGTGCGCAATGTTAACGCGCCCGTAAAGCAGGAGGTTGTTTTTAAATTTCCTGATTCCGGGATGAGGAAATGCTACGACGATGAGGGTAAGATCATCGCAGCGCCTAAAAAAGGCAAGCGCTTCTCTGGGCAGGACGGCACCTATACGATCAATCCTTTGTCGTTTACAAAGCTTGGCGACGGCATGGTCAAGGATAACAATACGGGCCTGGTCTGGGAATTAAAGTCTTTTGACAAGAGCGGCTACAATTATTTTGACAATACCTATACCTGGGAAGAGGCGCATGAATATGTCAGGCTCCTTAACGCGAAAAAATACCAGGGTTTTTCCGACTGGCGCCTGCCCAACAGGGAAGAGCTGCGTTCCATCGTGGATTATGAAGGAGGCATCCCGGCGATAAACAAAAAGTATTTCCCGGATATCGCCCCGCATTTCTACTGGTCCGGAGATATCAATAAGAAAGAGCCGATCTTTGCCTGGGGGGTTTATTTTGCCTATGGGTGCGCGATCTGTTATCTGAAGGACTTCAGGTATCATGTGCGCGCGGTGCGGGCAGGCTATAGCAGGGGCTTCGGCGACATGAACAGCTATGCCTTTAAAGACAACGGCGACGGCACGATCAGCGATTTGAATACGGGCCTTATGTGGAAGAAGGACGAATCTCCTAACCTGAATTGGGAGAACGCGCTTAAATATTGCCAGGAGCTTGACCTTGGCGGCTACAAAGATTGGCGCTTGCCAACGATCAGGGAATTGCCTACAATATTGGATATGTCTTTTAAGGACGGCGTGTGGTTCCATAAGCAATTCTTCCCCGGCACGCAGATCGCTCCTTTAGGTTTTTACTGGGCCTCGACCACCTACGGTGATACGTTCGGATGGGGAGAGAATTTCCAGTTCGGGTATGACGGCTACTATGCGGGGAAGAAGGAAGGCAAGTATCCGTTCAGGCCGGTGAGGAGTATAAGATAAGGGTCAATTCGCCAATTTAGACAACAATAGAAAGCGAGGATGAGATGAAAACAATAAAGGTTTTAGTTTTAGTGATGGCTATGGCTTCATTTGTTTTCTGCGGGGTCGCGCAGGCAGTTACGGCAAAAAAGGCGGTATTTATCATCGCGCATGAGGGCTTTCAGGATGATGAGTTTGCCCTTCCGAAGGCAGCGCTTGAGAAAAACGGCATAGAAGTGGATGTCGCCTCAACCGAACTCACCGATGCCGTAGGCATGAACGGCAGCCACACCCAGCCGGATATCCTGCTTAAAGACGTCAACGTGATGAACTATGATGCCGTGGTTTTTATCGGAGGCTCGGGAGCGCAGGTGTATATCGGCGACCCCCTTGCCGGCAAGATCGCCCAGGATGCCATTACTACGAATAAAGTCGTAGGCGCCATTTGTATCGCGCCGATGATACTGGCAAAGGCAGGGGTTTTGCAGGGAAAAAAGGCCACGGTGTATCCTGCACAGGGGCAAAATCTTGCCGCCTGTTCGGTTAATTACACGGCAAAGCCGGTTGAGATAGACGGCAATATTATCACTGCCGACGGCCCGGGTTCTGCCGCTGAATTCGGCGAGGTCTTAAGCAAGGAGATTTTGAGCCGTTAACCTTCTTGAGGTAAACATATGAATAAAGCCTTCGTTAAATCAAGCATTCTTTCCATTTCGCTCCTGACGGTCATGGCGTCGGCGGCGATCTCTCCTGCGCTGGCCAAGATCCACCAGGCGTTTGCCGGGACAGACCCGACGATGATAAAGCTTGTGCTGACTATCCCGAGCCTTGCGATCATCCCGTTTAGCCTGCTTGCCGGCTGGCTGGCGGTGAGGATGAAAAAGAAGAATGTCTTGCTGCTGGGGCTGGTGATCTATTTCCTGGGAGGCGTGGGCGGAGGGTTTGCCCGCAGTATCGAGCAGCTCCTGGTGATCCGGGCGCTTTTCGGGATCGGCGCGGGGCTTATCATTCCGCTCTCCACAAGCCTGATCGCGGATTTCTTTGAAGGGGAAGAGCGCGCCAAGATGATGGGCTACTCCGGCTCTGTTTCGCATTTCGGCGGGGTGATATTCCTGCTCTTATCCGGGTGGCTGGCGTGCATAAGCTGGCGTTACGCGTTCAGCGTGTATTCGTTGGCATTATTGATCATCGTCATGGTGCTGTTTTGGCTGCCTGAGCCGCAGGTCAAGCGTGCCGCGGGCTCCGCAAAATCAGTGCTGCCGGCAGGGATCTATATCTGCGCGGTGCTCGGCGCTTTGGTGATGGTCGCTTTTTATGCCGCTCCCACGAACCTGGCGATGTTCATTGAAAACGAGCGTAAGATGTACACCGCGCAGGC
>JAQTNB010000130.1 GCA_028714055.1 Candidatus Omnitrophota bacterium | reverse complement strand
GCGCGTGCGTAACGCAACACTTACCACCATCGCCCCGACCGGGACCATCAGTATTATCGCCGGCCCCTGCTCCTCGGGGATCGAACCGCTCTTCGCCATTTCTTATTACCGTAACGTCATGGATAACGATAAGCTGGTGGAGGTCGAGCCGCTTTTCGAAGAGATCGCCCGCGAGAGAGGTTTTTACAGCAAGGAGTTAATGGAGAAGATCGCCTCCCACGGGACCATCCAGGACTTAAAAGAGATACCCGAAGATATACGCAAGGTATTCGTGACCGCTCATGACATATCGCCCGAATGGCACGTGCGTATGCAGGCGGCGTTCCAGAAATACGTGCATAATGCGGTCTCCAAGACCATCAACTTCTCTCATGACGCCCCGGCGGAAGCGATACATCAGGCGTATCTTCTGGCCTATGACCTGGGGTGCAAGGGTATCACCGTGTACCGCGACATGAGCCGCGAAGAGCAGGTGCTTAATATCGCCCGTAAGAAAGAAGAAGACAATACCCAGCATCAGCATGCGCCGGAACCGGGGGTGATCGCCCCGCGGCCGCGGCCGGAGGTGATCAGCGGCACCACGACCAAGGTCGCAACCGGTTGCGGGAACCTCTATGTCACCATCAACACCGACGAGAAAGGCAAGCCCTTTGAGCTCTTTACCCAGATGGGCAAGGCCGGAGGGTGTGCTGCCTCGCAGCTGGAAGCGATCGGCAGGCTCGTATCGTTGGCCTTCCGTTCCGATATCGAGGTCAAGGCGATCATGGAGCAGCTGCGCAACATACGCTGCCCCAGCCCTTCCTGGGAAAAGGGACAGCGCATCTTTTCCTGCGCCGATGCCATTGCCCGGGTGGTCGAAAAAAGGCTGGTGAACAGCCAGGACCCTGCCTCGGCAGCCCTGGAAGCCGCCAGTATCGCCATGAAGCATTCTCATGCCGACGAAAACCCTGCTGCCGGCCATTCGGCCACAGAATCAAATGCCGCTTTTTCTTCCCGCAGCGCCGATATCGTGGGGGTGTGCCCTGATTGCGGAGGCGCGCTTCGCCATGAAGAAGGATGCGTGAAATGCCAGGCATGCGGTTTTTCGAAATGCTGATCGATCCGCCTGCCGGATCGTCATTCCCGCTTAAGGATAAGGAGCGCTCAAGATGAAAAAAATACTTTATATCGTCCTGGATGGGTTAGGGGATCTGCCGGTCAAAGACCTGGGCAACAAAACGCCGCTTGAAGCCGCCCTGACGCCCCATATGGATAAGCTTGCCCAACAGGGCAGGACCGGGATCGTCTATCCCGTCGGCAAAGGCATCGCGCCGGAATCCGACATCGCCGTCATCAGCCTCCTTGGGTATGACGCGCACAAGTATTATACGGGAAGAGGGCCGCTTGAGGCGTTTGCCGAAGGGTTGGCCGTCAATGACGGGAACCTTGCCCTGCGGGTGAATTTCGCCACCGTTTCCTCCGACGGAAAGACCATCAAAGACCGCCGGGTGGGCAGAAACCTGACCACCGAAGAGGCGACGGCGCTGGCAAAAGAGATAAACTCGAAAGTCTCCCTTTCCGGGGGGACGTTTGATTTCAAGAATACGATCGGCCACCGGGGGGTGCTGGTCATCAGGGGGACGCGTTCGCGCCTTTCGGGCTGGATCACCAATACCGACCCTGCCTACGACCGGGAAGGGGTCTTCGGGATCGCCAAGGAGAAATTCGAGAATTTCGTGGCAGAGGCCCAGGCGATGCCCGGCTTTGAGGATTCGCTGGAAGCAAAGGCAGCCGCGGAGCTCCTGAACGAATTCACCCTTAAATCCCACCAGGTGCTTTCGGATTCCACCCTGAATAAGAAGAGGACGGCGGAAGAGAAGATGGCGGCAAACGTCATCCTTTCGCGCGATGCCGGGGATAAGCTTCCTGATTTTCCCAAGATCGGGACACTTTATAACGGCATGAAATTCGGGTCGTTCGTGGAGATGCCGGTGGAAAAAGGGATCGCGCTCCTGACCGGCATGGATATTATCGATGTCCCGGCTTCCTCGGGGCACCTGGACGTGGATTACCCTGTCTGGGCAAAGGTAGCGCTGGATTCCATCGCGCATTATGACGGCCTCTACATCCATATCAAAGGGCCGGATGAGCCCGCGCATGACGGGAATGCCCGGAAGAAAAAAGAGATCATCGAAGCGATCGACAAATTCTTCTTCGGCAGCCTGCTGCCGAAACTGGATATCAAGAATACCATCATCGCCGTTACCGCCGACCATTCCACCGTTTGCGCGATAAAGGCGCATTCGGCAGACCCCGTGCCTTTGCTTGTTTCGGGAGGCAGCGTAAAGCCCGACGGGACATTGGGTTTTTCCGAGAAGGCGGCCCAGCTTGGCTCTATCGGCGAGCTCCAAGGCCGGGAGATCATGCCGCTCCTGGTTACCTCCGCCCGCTAGAGTGGTTCCCTTGCCGATCTCGCCCCGCGAACGTAAATAAGATTATGGAAAGTTACGATGTGATCGTTATCGGTGCAGGCCATGCCGGTATCGAAGCTGCATTGGCATCGAGCCGCATGGGGTCAACCACCCTTATGTTGACCCTGCGCCAGGATTCGATCGGCCGCATGAGTTGTAATCCGGCGATCGGAGGAGTAGGCAAGGCGCAGCTGGTCCGCGAGGTCGACGCGTTAGGGGGCCAGATGGGGCGGGCCGCGGATTGCTGCGGCATACAATTCAGGATGCTGAATGCCTCCAAGGGTGCCGCGGTGCAGTCGCTTCGCGCGCAGGTCGATATGGACCTGTACGCCCGGTATATGCAGGAAGTGGTCCGGCAGCAGGATAATCTTTTTGTGCTGGAAGCGGAAGCAAAGGGTTTTGAGGCCCGCGGCGGATCGCTGCAGGCGGTGGTCACGGATAAAGGAAGCTTTGGCTGCCGTGCCGCGGTTTTATGCCCCGGGACGTTCCTGGACGGAAAGGTGCATGTGGGCCTGCAGAGTTTTAGCGCCGGCAGGATCAATGAGCCTGCCGCCCAAGCGCTGGCCGGCAATTTAGCGCTCCTTGGTTTTCGTTTGCTCCGTTTTAAAACCGGGACCTGCCCGCGTTTGCGCCGGCAATCGATTGATTTTTCCCGCCTTTTGGTCCAGGAAGGAGACATAAGGCCCCGCGCCTTTTCTTTTTCCACCGAACGCCTGAATACAAATCAGGTCCCCTGCCATATTACACACACCAACAGCCAGACCCACACGATTATCCGGGAGAACCTTGACCGTTCCCCGCTCTATACGGGGGTGATAAAATCAACGGGCGTGCGCTATTGCCCGTCCATAGAGGACAAGGTCGTCAAGTTTCCCGATAAAGAGCGGCACCAGGTGTTCCTTGAGCCCCAGGGGCACAATACCGACGAGATCTATCCGAACGGTCTTTCTACCAGCCTTCCGGAAGACGTGCAGCTGCGTTTCATCCGCTCCATCGACGGCCTTGAGGCAGCCGAGGTCGCGCGGTTCGGTTACGGCATAGAGCATACGGTCATCGACGCAACGCAGCTTGACCCTACCCTTGAAGCAAAGGGGGTGAGGAACCTTTTTTGCGCGGGCCAGATCAACGGTACCACGGGCTATGAGGAAGCGGCTGCCCAGGGGCTGGTCGCCGGCGTCAACGCGTCTTTGCGCGCCAAAGAAAAAAAACTTTTTGTTCTCGACCGCTCCTCAAGCTATACGGGAGTGCTGATCGACGATTTGACTACCAAAGGGACAAACGAGCCGTACCGCATGTTTACCTCGCGGGTGGAATACCGCCTCATCCTGCGCCAGGATAACGCGGACTTGCGCCTTTCACGGATCGGCTATGAACTGGGGTTGTTGGGTGAAGCTCAATACCGCAGGGCAGCTGGAAAGCAGGAACAGCTCCGGGAGGCCATGCGTTTTCTTAAAGACACCAGGGTAAAACCGGGCCCGAAAGTCAACGAGCGCCTGCGGCAGCGCCATACGGCCGCCTTACGCAGGGGCACGACCCTTGAGGGGCTTCTCAAGCGCCCCCAGGTGCGTTTTTCAGACCTGCGGTTTTTTAACGAAGGGATCGATGTCGCCGCGGAACTCGAGGAGCAGCTGGAGCTGGAGATAAAATATTCCGGGTTTATAGACAGGCAGCGCGCGGAGGTCGAACGTTTCAGGAATTTAGAGAAGATCCGCCTGCCTTCGGAGATGGATTTTCGCCTGGTCCGGGGGCTTTCAAAAGAGATCCAGGAAAAGCTTGAGCGTTTCCGGCCGGTGAACCTCGGCCAGGCTTCGAGGATCTCAGGGGTCACCCCCGCGGCAGTGTCGCTCTTGATGGTATATTTGAAGAAATACAATGCAGAACAAAAAACTTAAAAATTACCGGGAACTTGCGAAACTCAGCCGGGACCTGGGCTTGGATTTATTCGGGGCCGCCGATATTGGCCCGGTGCGCGATACGTTCAAGATCGCCGGCGAG
>JAQTNB010000129.1 GCA_028714055.1 Candidatus Omnitrophota bacterium | reverse complement strand
GTGATCGTCGGAGCATCGGCATCGCGTAACCCGCTGGCTTCCGTGGGGGCCAGCCGCGAGATGAAGCTGGTTTTAGCATATGAGCTTCCTTTTATCCTGTCGGTGATCACCGTTATCGTCAAATGCAAGGGCGCTATTACCGTGGGGCAGATCGTGAATTACCAGATAAATTTCGGCTCGGTTATCGCTTCCTGGTCCGGGGCGCTGGCGTTCCTTGCCGCGCTTTTCTGTATGCAGGCAAAGCTGGGCTTAGCGCCGTTTGACATTGCCGAGGCAGAACAGGAGATCATGGCCGGGACCATGATCGAGTATTCCGGCTGGCCCCTGGCGGTATTCAGGCTCACCAAGGCGGTCATGCTCTATACGATGCCGGTTTTGTTGATCGTGCTTTTTATGGGGAGAGATATCAGCGCATTCGGGATGATCTGGAAATTCGTGGTCCTTTTGGTTATCATCATATTGGTGAAGAACACCAACCCGCGCCTGAGGATAGACCAGGCATTGCGGTTTTTCTGGGGGCCGCTTACGCTGATCGCCGCGGCAAGCACGCTTTTGGCTTTAGGAGGCTGGTAGGAGATGGACTTCAGGCTTAAGGCATTGACAAAATCGATCTGGGTCTTTCATGTCAGCGCCGGTTCCTGCAATAATTGCGATATCGAGATACTGGATTGCCTGACCCCCCGTTTTGACGTGGAGAGGTTCGGGATACAGCTGGTGGGTTCGGTGAGGCATGCCGATGCGCTCCTGGTCACGGGTGCTATGAACAAAAAATCCATACCGAGGCTGAAAAAAATTTACGAACAGGCGCCCAAGCCCTGCGTGGTGGTCGCCTGCGGCATATGCGCGGTTTCCCAGAATATGTTCAGGGATAGCTATAGTATGGGTGATCCGTTGGATAAGATCATTCCGGTGGACGTCTATATCCCCGGATGCCCGCCCAAGCCGGAAGCGATAATCTCCGGGATCGTCAAGTTGGTAAAGAAGATACGAGGTGCCTGATCGATGGACATACGTGATCAGATCAAAGAGAAGCTGGGCAAAAAGATAATGCAGTGGCATGAGCATTCAAGCCGCAGGGTTTATTTAAGCGTATCCAGGCAGGATATCTTCGGGGTCGCCGAGTGCCTTTTTAAGCAGGTAGCCTTGCGGTTTGCTACCGCCTCGGCCGTCCAGATACCCAGCGGTTTTGAGATAGTGTATCATTTCAGCCATGACGCCGGCGGCACGATTTATTCGGTCAGGGTGCTCCTTGAGGGCACTGAGCCCCCGGCAGTGGATTCCATTACCCCGGTTTGCTCGGCTGCCGAATGGATCGAACGCGAGATCTGGGAGATGCTGGGCATCAATTTTATCAACCACCCCAACCTTAAACGCCTGCTCCTGGCGGAAGATTGGCCGGACGGGAATTACCCGTTGCGCAAAAAACAGGATTAACCATGTCGCATAAAGTCATTATTCCGATCGGCCCGTACCATCCCTTACAGGAAGAGCCGGAGTTCTTCCAGCTCTATGATGAAGGGGAGAAGGTCGTGGATATCGATATCATCATCGGGTATAACCACCGCGGGATCGAGAAGCTTTCCGAATCAAAGCATTTTGACCAGGTGGCGTTCCTGGTGGAGCGTATCTGCGGTATCTGTTCTTCCAGCCATCCGTACGCGTATGTGCTGGCGGTAGAAGATATCCTCGGGGGCGAGGCGGCGGTCGTGCCGGAACGAGCCGTCTATATCCGCACGGTCGTGGATGAGCTGCAGAGGATCCACAGCCACCTTTTGTGGCTGGGGCTGGCCGGGCATTTTATCGGGTATAACACGGTGTGGATGTGGGCCTGGAAATACCGCGAGCCGGTGCTGGACCTTTTTGAAATGGTCACCGGCAACCGCAACAATTACGCCATGCTTAAGATCGGCGGAGTGCGCCGCGATATCAAAGACGAAGATATCCCGGTCATTAAAAAAACCCTCGATGAACTGGTGCCTGCGGTCAGGATGTTCGAAGGCGCGGTGATGGACGATCCGGTTATCCGCGCGCGCCTTGAAGGGGTGGGAATTTTGACCAGGGAGCAGGCGATCGACTATTCCGTTGTCGGGCCTACTGCCCGCGCTTCGGGCCTCGATATGGACGTGCGCCGCGACGATCCCTACGGCGCATACGCCCGCCTTGACTGGAACATCATCGTGGAAAAAACCGGCGATATCTTCGCCAAGACCGTTATCCGGATCCGGGAGATGCAGGAATCGATACGCATCATCAGGCAGTGCCTGGATAAGCTTCCGCCGGGCGCGATCGACGCAGACGTCAAAGATATCCCGCCGGGAGAAGGCATCGGCCGGGTCGAGGCGCCGCGCGGAGAATGTTTCCATTACATCAAAAGCGACGGCACCAACCGCCCGGTCAGGCACAAGATCCGCGCCCCCAGCTATATGAACGTCGCCTCAAACAAGGTCGCCGTTATCGGAGGCACGCTCTCCGACGCAACGATCACCCTGGCGGCGGTGGACCCCTGTTATTGCTGCACGGAAAGAGTGGCGGTCATGCGCAGGGATACCGGGAAAAAGGTCATGAACGGGTGGGACCTGATCAAGCTTTCTCAGGAGAAGACCGCCCGGCTCAAGGGGGGAGGCGCATAATGGAAGAATTGATCGAGGCCAAGCAAAAGATCGCGGTCATGGCTGCGCTTGCGCTGGCGATGTGGAGGACGACCCATCAGGCTTTTATGGAGCACGACCTTGAGCTGCTTTCGTTGGTGCTGGAAGACGAAGAAAAACTCAATCAGCTGGAGAAGGACCTGACCGCCCTGCTGATCGGGCTGGGCAAGGACACTTCCTCCAGGACGGACAAGGCCCTCCTGACCGCTTATGCCGACGTCGTCGGCGACCTGGAGCTTATCGGAGACTATTGCAAGGACATACTTGAGCGCGTGCAGATCAAGATCGAAGAGCGCCTGCTTTTCAGCGACGACGCGGTGAAAGAGCTTGAGGACATTTACCGCAGGACGGAAAGCGCTTTGTCGCAGGTAAGCGGGATGCTCGCAAAAGACGATATAGGCCAGGCGGCAGGGATCTTAAACGGCCAGCGGCATATCGATACGCTTGTTGACGAATACCGCCAGCACCATACCCAGAGGCTCCTTGACGGTATCTGCAGCCCCCTGGCGGGGAACATGTTCCTGAACATGCTTGATTTTACCGCGGCGGTTTATTACCATACCAAAAAGATCGCACGCAGCCTCCTGAAGATAAAAACATGAACGCGCTTGCCTTAAGCATGATCGTGCCTTTTGCCGCAAGTTTCCTGGCCTGGGTCGTCCCCGCCAGGCGCAAGGCAATCGTTAGCGCCTGGGCCCTGGGGTTTACGGCCTTAAGCTGTATCGCCGTCTGTTACGCGGTAGCGCAAGGTTCGACACCGTCATACTTCCGGGGGGTCAACCCCTGGTTTAACATCTCGTTTGCCGCCGACGGACTGGCTGCCGTCATGGCCTGTATTTCCTCGGTGGTCGGCTTTGTCATCGGCCTGTATTCGCTGGAATATATGAAGGAATACGAAGAGCGCGGGACGTTCTATACCTGGATGCTTCTTTTTATCGGGAGCATGATGGGGCTGGTCTTTTCCTCAAACCTCATCCTTTTGTTCTGTTTCTGGGAGATGACTTCGGTCTGTTCATGGCGGCTGATCGGGTTTTACCGCACCGAAAAAGACCTGAAGGCCGCGCAGAAAGCCTTCCTGGTCACCTTCCTCGGCTCATCGCTGCTTTTGGCAGGTATCATCCTGGTCTACCTTTCATACGGCTCTACCGAAGCGGACATCCTGCAGGGGAAGAGCCTGACGTTGCTGGTCTCTTTTCTTTTCCTGGCGGGGATCGTATCAAAATCAGCGCAGCTTCCTTTCCAGACCTGGCTGCCGGATGCGGGAGTCGCGCCCACGCCGGTAACCGCGCTTTTGCACGCCGCGGTGCTGGTCAAGATCGGGGTGTATGTCTTTGCCAGGGTCTTCGGCGTCATATTCAGCGCTCCCGATGCCTTCTATCAAGCCGTGATCGTCCTCTCGAGCGTTACGATCCTGGTGTCTGCCGGATGCGCGCTTGTCGAGAGTAACATAAAACGGATCCTTGCCTATTCTACGGTCAGCCAGCTGGGTTACATCCTGCTTGTCCTGGCGCTTCAGACCCCTGTTTCTTTTGCCGTCGCGCTTGTCTATATCGCGGCACACAGCATTGCCAAGGCCGGGCTTTTCCTCTGCGCCGGCATTATCGAGCACAAGGCAGGCACAAAGAATATCTATGAGCTGGGAGGGCTGGGCAAGGTAATGCCTTTGACATCCGCGGCGTTTATCCTCTGCGCCTTCAGCGTGATCGGCATACCGCCGTTCTTCGGTTTCTGGCCGAAATTCATGACCGTGCTTTTATCCGCGCAGGGGTCTCATATGTTTGCCGCGGCAGCCGCCTGTGTCGGGGCG
>JAQTNB010000128.1 GCA_028714055.1 Candidatus Omnitrophota bacterium | reverse complement strand
GATACGCGCTCAACCTTGATAAGGTGCGTAACGGCTTTCGGGGCCATGATCCTGATGCCGTAATCGTCAACCTTTATCGCGCGCATCAGGCGCTCGGCTTCGCGGGGGTCCCTGACATCCACAACACTGATCATATAGGCTATGCGCTTGCCGGGGAAGTGTCCTTTTTGTCAAAACCAAGCATCCGCTTGACTTCTTCCCCGTCCAGGACTTCCTTCTCCAGGAGGGCGCCCGAGAGGACCTTGAGCTTATCCATATTCTGCCCCAGGAGGTCTTTTGCTTTCAGGTACGCCTCATCGATGATCTTCTTTATCTCTTCGTCAATGATACGCGCGGTTACCTCGCTGTAGTTCTTCTCTTCCGCAAGGTCCCGGCCCAGGAATATCAACCCCTCCCTGCGGCCAAGGGTCAGGTGCCCGAGCTTCTCCGACATGCCGAATTGCGTCACCATGCGCCGCGCCATCTGGGTAGCCATCTCCAGGTCGTTCTGCGCGCCGGTAGTCACATCGCTTAAGTTCAATTCCTCGGAGGCGCGGCCGCCGAGCATCATGGCGATCTCAGCCAAAAGCTCTCTCCTGGTCCAATAATGCCTGTCTTCAAGGGGCGGGGTAAACGTATAGCCTCCGGCCAGGCCGCGCGGAATAATGGAAACTTTTTTCAGGGTATTTACTTCCGGCAGTAAAAGCGAAAGCAGCGCATGCCCCGATTCATGGAGCGCGGTGATCTCTTTTTCTTTGGCAGACATGATGTGGCTCTTCTTTTCCGGGCCCATCAGGACGCGTTCTACGGATTTTTCAAAATCGATCATCTCTATCACGTCTTTATTGTGCCTGGCTGCCAGGAGTGCCGCTTCATTGCAGAGGTTGGCGATATCCGCGCCGGAAAAACCGGGGGTCTGGCTTGCCAGAGATTTGAAATCCACTGCGGGGCTTAATTTAAGTTTGCGGGTATGGACCTTAAGGATATCTTCCCTGCCCTTGATGTCCGGGAGGCTCACGATTATATGCCGGTCAAACCTCCCCGGACGAAGCAGCGCCGGGTCAAGCGTATCCGGCCTGTTGGTGGCCGCGATAAGGATAAGGCCCTGCTGCGCGTCAAAACCATCCATCTCGACCAGGAGGGCGTTTAAGGTCTGTTCCCGTTCGTCATGCCCTCCCCCGATCCCGGAAAAACGCAGGCGCCCTACGGCATCGATTTCATCGATGAAGAGTATCGCGCCTTTCGCGGAAGCCTTGGCGGCCTTGCGCCCCTGATCAAAGAGGTCGCGCACGCGCGAAGCGCCGACCCCGACGAACATCTCGACAAAATCAGAGCCGCTGATGGAAAAAAACGGCACACCCGCCTCTCCGGCGACCGCCTTGGCGATCAGGGTCTTCCCGCATCCCGGCGGGCCCACCAGCAACACGCCCTTGGGGATCTTGCCTCCCAGCTTCTGGAACTTCTTAGGGTCTTTTAAAAACTCTATTACCTCCTGGAGTTCTTCTTTTGCTTCGTTGACGCCGGCCACGTCGTTAAAGGTGACTTTTTCCCCGTCTTTTTCGCTGTGGAGTTTGGCCCTGATCTTTCCGAAAGCCATCACCCGGTTGCCGAGCTGCTCCCCGCGGTTGGCCATCATCCACCAGAAAAAGATCAAAAGCACCACCGGCCCGAGGGAATAAAAAAGGTTTGCCCAGAGCGTGCGCGGAGGCTTGACTTCAAAGCGGCTCAGGTTCTGGCGCATGATACTGAGTAATTCCGTATCGTTTTCCGGGATGTTCACGTAAAATTTCCCGCCATCCGTGAATTCCCCCTGGAGCAGCGTCTCGATCTTTGCCACGGACTTGATGCGGGCGGGTTCATCCTTGAGCATGCGGTAAAACTCGCTGTAACTCATCTCGCGCGGCACGCCGTTCATGGAAACGTTCAGCGAGCTCACCAGGAGATAAAATATGCCGATACCTATGATCCAGGCCCAGGGAAAACGGCCGAACAGGTTATTCTTTTTGATCTTCGGAACCTTATTGTTAGGAGGCATTTTTGGCCTTTTCTTTTTATATTTTTTAAATTGCCGGATTTTTTATTATATATGCAAACATATATAAAATCAAGTATTTATTACTTGTTTCTCCGGTAAAAATCCAGGAATTCGCCCTTTTTTACCACCGACACCCCCTGCGGCAGATCCACGATGGATCGCGCAGGCCTGTTGTTTATCAAATCCTCGATCTCGCGCAGATGGCGGAAGGTGATCCTGCGGGTATCCCCCTTAAGACGGGCTATGTTCACGCGCAAAACAAGCCTCTGCATTGCCCGATGAAGCCGGTTAAAATCCCTGATCCTGATCTTCTTTCCGAGCCTTCCCGCGGCCTTCTCTGCCTGGCCCAGGATATAATCGTAGTCCGCGGCGATGCTTTCTGCGCTGTGGGCCAGGACTTCTTTTATGTTGGCGTTGTACTCCCTTTCAAGAAGCGGGATGAGCCCATGGCGTATCCTGTTGCGCAAATAAAGGTCCTGCGCGTTTGTCTCGTCGTTACAGGGGCGGATCTTCTTACGCTTCAGATACGCCTCTATTTCCCTGCGCCTGGTTTCGATGAGCGGACGGATGACCTCGATGGCGCCGAAGCGCTTCCTGGGCATGATCCCGGCAAGCCCGCTTAATCCGGCGCCGCGCAAAAGCCGCATAAGCACGGTCTCCGCCTGATCGTCAAGCGTATGTCCGAGAGCAACGGTGGATGCGCCGACGCGCTTGGCAAGCCCAAAAAGAAAATCCTGCCGCGCCTTACGCGCGTTCTCTTCAAGCGACCCCTTCGCGCGCATGCGGCCGGCAGAGGCCTTTGCGATAGTACACGGGAGATTGAATTTCTTTGCAAGGGCGCGGGTGAATTCTGCGTCGCGGGAAGATGCCGGGCGTAACCCGTGGTCCAGGTGGGCGACATGCACCGTAAGGCTATACTCGCGTGCGATGCCCGCCAGGAGGCAGAGCAAGGCCGCCGAATCAGGGCCGCCGGAAACGCCGGCGACTATACGCTCGCCCTTGGAGATCAAAGCAAATTTGGAAATGCAGCGCAAGAACGATTCTGGGAGCATGGGCGGCTTATGATAAAGTTGCGGTTTATGGTTCCGGAGGAAAGAAGAAAAATTCCCTTATCTGGGCAGCACTTCAATAACGGCCGTTGCCGAAGCGCTATTGCCGTTGGAATCTCTTACGGTAAGGGTTACGGTGTAAGACTCTGCGTTATACCCCATGTTGTAATAGGTGTTGGAAGGGGCCTTCTTTTCGGAAGTATCTCCGTCTCCAAAGTCCCATTCGTAAGAAATGATCTTGCTGCCGGGCGCTAGGCTAGCCTGGGCAGAGAATTTGACCAGCAATGGCGAAGTGCCGCGCTGAGGCCTTGCCTTGATAACGGCCGCAGGCGCGACTGATACACGGGCAGGCTTGGCTTTGGCCTGGGCTTTAGGTTTGGCTTTCGCTTTCACCTGGGCCTTGGCCTGTCCCGGAACGGCTGCTGCTGCCGGAGCAGGAGCGCTTTCAAAGCCTTCGACCGCGTCTGCCGCGGCTGCCTGTTGCATATCTTTTTCCTGGACTTCAGAGACTTCCTGCGCCTCGATCGTCGCAAGGGCCTGCGTAGCGGCCTCGGTCTGGCTTACTGCCGCAGGCGCTTTTTTCCGGCGCGCCTTCTCTACCTTCGGCCGGGAAACCTTCTTTGCCGCCAGCACCTGCTCTTTCACCAGGTCCTGCTCCACGTAAGAAGCAAGCCTTGACTTTAAAGAGCGCTTACGCGCCTCAAGCGCCGCGTCTTGCTTTGCCTGGCGCTCCTGCACTCTGGCGCGGTACGCCGGGTTATGCTCATACTTATGATCGGAGAGCGCGATGAAGGGCAGGCGGAATATCCCGGTCATAAAGTGCAGCATCATCAGCGGTGGATCGACAAAGGCCTGCTTGAAACGGTTGTCTATATCCCCGATCTTCTTATAATAGTGCTCGACCATTGACCTGCGCCGCTTGAAACGTTCCCGTGCAAGCCCTTCTTCCGCGGGCACGCTGTTATCTTTACCGAGGGTATATTCGGCAAGGACCTTTCCGTCCCGGGCGGCGACAAAGCCTCCTTCATAGGGAGCCTGCCCTTTCTGGATCTTATAGGTAGCGCACCCGGATAAAAATAACGCGGCGAGTATAAGCGAAACCGATTTTTTCAACGATTGCTCCCGTAGGGTTGATGGCTGGTTATTGCTTTGACTTATATTTTATACCGAAAAAATAAAAAAGAAAGCAAAATAAAATCGGCAGAACGCTCAATAAAAAGCCGGGCAGCTTTTAAGCTGCCCGGCTTTTTATTTGATGCTGCTCTGCTCGATTATCTGCGTTTTCTGAGTTTCTTTACCAAACCAAGCAATCCTAAGCCAAACAATGCAAGTGATGAAGGCTCAGGCGCTGCGGTGGTCACGGTGAATGCCTGATTCAGGTCCCCTCCATTGATATCCCTAAGGGTGAATGCCTGGTTCAGGTCAAAGTTCCGGGAGATGTTAAAGGTGAATGCCTGATTCATGCCAAACCC
>JAQTNB010000127.1 GCA_028714055.1 Candidatus Omnitrophota bacterium | reverse complement strand
GCCGGCATGTCCCTTGAGGCGCGTAATGCGGCGCTTGAATCCGTGCGCCTGGACCCGCTTTTTGCCGATGGTTACGCGCAGCTGGGAAAAACAGATGCCCAGGCCCATCCGGGATCGGGCAGGGACTCCTGGCTTAAGGCATTGGAGCTTGACCCGCTGAACAGCTCCGCCTTCGGCAGCCTGCTTATGCTATCGCAGCAGGACGCCCGGCTCAGGGATGACCTCAGCGCCTTCTATCAGCGTTTTCTCGGAGAGCACAAGGGGGCGCGGTTTGACGATTACAAGGCATACCGGGCGCTGGGGCTCCTGCGGCTGCAAGAGGGGGCATATAAAGAGGCAGAGTTTTATTTGCGCCATGCCTGGGCGTTAAACCCCTATGATATCGCGCTGAATACCGCCCTGGCCGTGTGCTATGCGCGTAAAGGCGAATTTCCGGGAGCGCGCAGGTATTTTACGAGGGCTTTAAAGCTGAACCCTTTTGAGCCGCAGTCGTACCGGAACCTCTCGTTATTGTACGGAAGTTTCGGCGATACCCTGCGCGCGCGCATGTGGTTGAAAAAATCGGCGTCTGTCAGCGTTTTCAAATAAACCATGGAAAGAGAACAGTCGATCATCATCAAGGGGGCCAGGGAACATAACCTCAAAGGCATAGACCTGGCGCTTCCGCGTAATGCCTTTATCGTGGTCACCGGGCTTTCCGGCTCCGGCAAGTCGAGCCTTGCCTTTGATACCATATATGCCGAGGGGCAGCGCCGCTATGTCGAGAGCCTTTCCAGTTACGCCCGCCAGTTCCTGGAGCAGCTGCAGAAACCGGACGTGGAGTATATCGAAGGATTATCTCCGGCGATAGCCATCGAGCAGCGCACTGCCGGAAGCAACCCCCGTTCAACGGTCGCCACGCAGACGGAGATCTACGATTATCTGCGGCTTCTTTTCGCCCGTATCGGGACGGCGTATTGTTATCAATGCGGCAAGCCGATAGAAAGGCAGAGCGCCCAGGAAGTGGTGGATAAGCTGCTTTCTTTCCCCGAGGGCACCCAAGTCGTGGTCCTTGCTCCGCTTGTGCAGGGGAGGAAGGGGGAATACCGGGAGGTCTTCTCCCAGATACAGAAAGCGGGATTCGTGCGCTGCCGGGTTGACGGCACGCTGTATGAGCTTCCGGTAAAGATCAAACTGGCAAAGTATAAGGCCCATACTATTGAAGTCGTCGTGGACAGGCTCAGCATCAAGCCGGAGATAAAATCACGCCTGACCGATTCCGTTGAAACGGCATTCAAGGTCGGTAAAGGCACACTCGTGGTCAGCCGCGCCTCCGGCGCCAAAGACGGGCAAGACTTGCTTTTTAGCGAGCACTACGCCTGTGTGCCCTGCGGGATCAGTTACGCGGAGATCGAGCCGCGCACTTTTTCTTTTAATTCTCCTTTTGGCGCCTGCAACGACTGTCACGGCCTGGGCACCAAGCTTGAGTTTGACCCGGACCTGGTCATCCCGGATAAGTCCAAGTCGATCAGCGCAGGAGCGATCGAGCCCTGGAAGCGGGGAGGGAGGGGCTACATCCTGTATTACCGCTGGCTCATACGGGAGCTGTCAGGCCGGATGGGCTTTGACCTGGACGCTCCTTTTAAGAGCCTTTCCCGGGAGGTCCAGCGCGCCGTGCTCTACGGCACGAATATCGAGGTTTCCGGGAAGCCTTTTGAGGGGCTCATACCCCATCTTGAGCGCCTCTTTAACCAGACCGACAGCGATTACCTGAAAGAAGAGATCTCCAAATACATGTCAAGCCTTCCCTGCCCGTCCTGTAAGGGCGCCCGGCTCAAGAAGGAAAGCCTTTCCGTCAGGATCGGCGGAAAAAACATCTGGGAGCTAACACAGATGTCTATCGCAGAGGCCGGTGATTTCTTAAAAGGCCTGGGGCTTTCCGAACGGCAGCGGCTTATTTCTCAGCAGGTTTTAAAAGAGATCGTGCAGCGGCTTAAATTCTGCGTTGACGTCGGGCTGGATTACCTGACCCTTGACAGGAAGAGCGCTACCCTTTCCGGAGGAGAGGCCCAGCGCATACGTCTTGCTACCCAGGTCGGCTCCGGGCTGGTCGGGGTCTTATACATACTGGATGAGCCGAGCATCGGCCTGCACCAGCGGGATAATGACAAGTTGATACAAACGCTGCAATCGCTTAAAAGGCTGGGGAATACGCTGGTCGTAGTGGAACACGATGAGGCTACCATCAGGGCCGCTGATTTTGTGGTGGATCTTGGCCCCGGGGCAGGCAGGCACGGAGGACAGATCATGTTCTCGGGCACTACGGATAAGCTTTTGCGGGATTCTCAGTCGCTGACTGCCCGCTATCTGAGGAAAGAGCTCAGGATCGACCTGCCGGCGGCGCGCAGGCCATGGAGAGATAAAAAACTGCTGCAGATAAAAGGCGCCCGGGAACACAACCTTAAGAACATCGATGTTGCTTTGCCTCTGGGGTCTTTCATCTGCGTTACGGGCGTCTCGGGGTCGGGAAAATCGACGCTGGTAGACGAGATACTTTACCGGGCGCTGGCAAAGAAGCTCTATGGGGCAAAGGAGAAACCCGGCTTGCACCGGAACATCACCGGCGTAAACCACGTGGATAAAGTGATCGTTGTCGACCAGTCTCCGATCGGCAGGACCCCCCGTTCCAACCCCGCCACCTACACCGGGGTCTTCGGCCTCATACGGGATATTTTCAGCTCGCTGCCGGAATCGCGCGTGCGCGGGTATCGCCCGGGAAGGTTTTCCTTCAACGTCAAGGGCGGCCGCTGCGAGGCGTGCATGGGCGACGGCATCAAGAAGATCGAAATGCATTTTCTTCCCGATATCTACGTCAAATGCGACGTCTGCAAGGGCAAGCGTTTCAATGACGCGACGCTTGAGATAAAATATAAGGGCAAGTCCATATCCGATGTCCTTGAGATGACGATCGAAGAGGCGCTGGACCTGTTTTACAACATACCCGGGATCAAGAGGATATTGACTACTTTATGCGACGTGGGGCTCGATTATATGCAGCTGGGGCAGTTTGCTACCACGCTTTCGGGAGGAGAGGCACAGCGCCTGAAGCTTTCCTCGGAGCTCAGCAGGCAGGCGACCGGCAATACGCTCTATATCCTTGACGAGCCTACCACCGGGCTGCACTTTGCCGACGTTGCCAAGCTCCTGGCTGTCCTGCAGAGGCTGGTGGACAAAGGCAATACCGTGCTGGTCATCGAGCACAACCTTGAAGTCATCAAATGCGCGGATTTCATCGTTGACCTGGGGCCGGAAGGGGGAGTGCGCGGAGGGGAGGTCGTGGCAAGCGGGTCTCCCGAAGAGTTGGCGGCAACGGACGCTTCTTATACCGCCGGGTTCCTGCGCAAAGTATTGAATCTTTGAAAAAGCTGTGTTATAGTAACCTTCACGCATACGATGCCCGGATCCAAAAACATCATCTCCCTTCCTTATAAGTTATCTACCGCGGTCAAAGCCATGATGGTGCTTTGTACTGCCTGCGGGGTCCTTTGTGTCTTGCCCGCCCAGGCACAGCAGCTTTCCTCCAAGGAGGCGGAGTCCCTTTTTGTCGCCCAGAAAGCTTTTGAGGACGGTTTTTATGAGGTGAGCCTCGGGCTCCTTGAGCGTTTCCTGAAGAATTACCCCAATTCGGCCAAGACCCCGGAGGTAAGGCTCCTTATCGGGCAGTGTTACTTTTATCAGAACCGTTTCCTGGACGCGCTGGGAAAGTTCGAGGAATTATTGAACCAGCCGTCGGCCAAAAGCGTAAAAGATGCCGCGGTCTATTGGATCGCGGAAGTGCATTTCAAGGGGCATAATTACGCCAAGGCAGCCTCGTATTACCAGACCATCATCGCCGAGTTTACGAATTCCGCCTACCTGGTGCACGCCTATTTTTCCCTGGGGTGGTGTTTCCTTGAAGAAGCAAAATTCACGCAGGCCCTGGAGAATTTCCGTATCGTAGAAGAGCGTTTCAGCAAAGAACCCCAGGCGCGGGATTCCGCGCTCAAGATCCTGGAGTGCCTTTACCGCATGAAGGATTACGCGGGAGCAAGGGATCAGGCGGTAAAATACCTGAAGGTCCACGATAAGGACGCCTCGCTGGCCCCCTACCTGCATTTTTACAAGGCGGAAGCGGATTATTACCTTGATAATTTTTCCGATGCCGCCGCCGGTTACGCGCATGTCCTGACCCTCTCCGGAGACCGGAAGCTGGATATCCCGGCGCGGCTGGGAAACGCCTGGTCGTTTCTGAAGCTTAAGAAATACAAAGAAGCGCAGGATTTGCTTGCGGCCTTCGACCCCGAAGCCCTGGAGCAAAAAGACCGGCAATCCTTTTTACTGGCACGGGCGATCCTTGCGTTCGAGACCAAAAAATTCTCAGAAGCAAAGAGTTTATATGAGCAGGTGATCGCCGCTAACCCCGAAACCGAAGTGCTCCTGGAGGCCTATCTTGGCAAGGCTGATTCCCTCTATAACGCTGCCGAATATAAAGAGGCGATAGCGGTGTATAGGGAGGCGCTGGAAAAAACGCCCGTTGAAAAGGTGTCGCAGGAGCTGCAGGACAGGGTCCATTACGGCCTT
>JAQTNB010000126.1 GCA_028714055.1 Candidatus Omnitrophota bacterium | reverse complement strand
CTTGGAGGGGAAGCGCGCGACCGTCTGGCCGTCTGAAGCCGCGCAGCTGACGGCGGCAGGGGCGCGTTACAGCGCTTCGCCGGTGGTCAAAGACGGGAACATCATTACCGGGTCCGGGCGGCTGCCGCCAGGGAATTCGGCGAAGAGGTACTGAAGGCCCTGCAGGGGCCTTGCGAGGAGAAGAGATAATGTTCAGGATCATGCTTAAATCGAAAATTCACCGTGCCCGAGTGACCGAAGCTAACCTTTATTACGAAGGAAGTATCACGATCGACGCGCGCCTTATGCGGGAGGCCGATATCTTGCCGGGAGAAAAAGTGGAGGTGCTCAACCTTAATACGGGCTTGCGCCTTGAAACATACGCGATCAAAGGCAGGCCCGGATCTGGTGTTATCTGCCTGAACGGCCCGGCTGCCAGGGGCGCCTGCGCGGGTGACGAAGTGATTATCGTGGCATACGCCCTGGCCGAAGATAAGAGCGCGGCAGCCCTGAAGCCCAGGATCGTAAAAGTCAATGGAAAAAACAGAATTAAAAATTAGGGTAGTCGGAGAAGACGTGCTGCGCCGCAAGGCAAAGCAGGTGCGCCAGGTCGGCGAAGAACATCAGGACATCTTAAGCCGCATGGCTCAGTTGATGTATGATTCTTCGGGGATCGGCCTGGCTGCGCCCCAGGTGGGGATCGCGCAGTCGATGATAGTCGTGGATATCGGCCAGGGGCTCTACAAGCTGGTCAATCCGCGCATCGTGCGCAGAAAAGGCACGCAGGTCCTTGAAGAGGGGTGCCTGAGCGTCCCGGGCGTATGCGTCAAGGTAAAGCGGGCACAGTGGGTCTGCCTTGAAGCGCTTGACCAGCAAGGCAAGCCCCTGCGCGTGGAAGCCGAGGGGTTGCTGGCGTGCGTTTTTCAGCATGAAATAGACCACCTGGAGGGAAAGCTCATCATAGATTACGCGCCCCTTTTGCAGCGCCTGAAGATGCGCAAGCACCTTGAGGGCCTGAAGGAAAAAAACGGCAATGAAAGAGTGCCCAAATCAAAAACAGAACCGCGCAGACTGTAACTGTAGTTACGAACCCTGCCCGCGCAAGGGCGTCTGCTGCGAATGTATTTCTTATCACCGCAAAAGCGGGGAGCTTCCGGCCTGTTATTTCGACGCGGCCGCCGAAAAGACCTATGACCGTTCAATCTCCAATTTTATCAGGCTCCGCAAAGGTTAAAAGGCTCCCTGAGTGGTTCAGGCAGGAGATCCCGGGAAAAGAGGCGCTGGCGCTGCTTGAACGCCTGCGGGGTTCTTCGGTATCTACCGTTTGCCGGCATGCGGCATGCCCGAACATGAGCAGCTGCTTTAAAGCAAAAAAGCTGACCTTCATGATCCTGGGCACCAGGTGCACGCGCTCCTGTAATTTTTGCGCGGTCGGGAAATGGGACGGTTCGGCTCTCGGTGTCGATACGGGTGAACCTCAGGCAGTCGCGTCTTTTATAAAGGATATGGGCCTGCGCTATGCCGTCATTACTTCGGTAACGCGGGATGACCTTCCTGACGGAGGGAGCGGGGTTTTTGCGGATACGATCCTGGCGGTCAAGGCCCTTACGCCTGCCCCTTTGGTTGAGGCGCTTATCCCGGATTTCAGCGGGGATACACAAAGCCTTCGTGCGGTCATCGCCGCATCCCCGGATGTACTGGCGCATAACCTTGAGACCGTAGAAAGGCTGTATCCGGCCCTGCGGCCGCAGGCCGGGTATCTTCGGTCGCTTGAGGTCTTAAGCACGGTAAAAAAAATCCGGCCGCATCTGACCACCAAATCCTCCTTGATGCTGGGGCTGGGAGAAAGCAGGGAGGAAGTGACCAAGGCCTTTGAGGACCTGCGCAGGCACGGTTGCGACATGCTGGCGTTGGGCCAGTATCTGGCGCCCTCTGCGCTGCATTATCCGGTCCGGGAATTTATCAGTGTGCGGGCGTTTGACGAATACAGGCAGATCGCTTTAGGCATGGGGTTTAAAACCGTATGTTCCGGGCCGCTTGTGCGCAGTTCCTTTGAAGCGGAAGAGGCTTATCAGGCCTGCCATGGATAATAATATGCACGATCTGATCATAATCGGGGCCGGGCCGGCGGGTTTGACCGCCGCGTTATACGCAGGGCGGTTCCGTCTGAAGACCGTTTTTCTTGAAAAAACAGGGGTGGGAGGCCAGATCCTCATGTCTCCGACGATCGACAATTTTCCCGGCTTTGCCGGCGCAGGCGCCACCCAGGAATTGATCGATAAATTCAGGAAGCAGGCAGAAGACGCCGGGGTGGCCGTGGTTTTGGACGAGGTATTGTCCCTGAAAGAGGGCCCGGGCGGTTACGAGCTTGAAACGCGGCAAGGCAGGTATTCGGCGCGCAGTGTCATTATCGCGACAGGCGCCCAGCCAAAGCGTTTAGGGGTAGAAGGGGAAAAACGGCTTACCGGCAGAGGGGTCTCTTATTGCGCCACCTGCGATGCGCCGTTCTTCAAGAATAAAGAGATCGCGGTCATCGGAGGAGGGGACCGCGCCATCGAAGAGGCGATCTTCCTTACCAGCTATGCCAAGACGGTCACGATCGTGCACCGGCGCCAACAACTGAGGGCTTCCAAGATCCTGGAGGAGAAGGCGCGCCAGAGCCCCCGCATACGTTTTCTTTTTGATACCGTCGCGCAGGAGATCACCGGTAAAGACAGGGTGGAAGGATTGATGGTCAAGAACGTCGCCACCGGAGGGACGGAGCTTTTGGATTACCAGGGGGTTTTTGTTTTCGTCGGGATAGAGCCTGCTACGGGCTTTGTGCGCGGGTTTCTGGATACCGATGAGGCGGGCTTCATACTCACGGATGAAAATATGCAGGCTTCAAGAAAAGGTATTTTTGCCTGCGGGGATTGCAGGAAGAAGGGGCTCTATCAAGTCGTGACCGCCTGCGGCGACGGGGCGGCTGCCGCGGCTTCAGCGCAGAGGTATTTGTTATGAAAAAGGTGCCGACGCATAATAAAAAATTGATCGAATGGGTCAATAGGATGGCGCGCCTGTGTTTGCCCGACGATATCGTCTGGATCGACGGTTCACCGGCCCAGAAGAAGCAGCTTGAAGAAGAGGCGCTGCGCAGCGGCGAGCTCATTCCGCTTAATAAAGAAAGGCTCCCCGGGTGTTTCCTGCACCGCACTGCCGTGGATGACGTTGCCCGCACGGAGCACCTCACCTTTATCTGCACCAAAAAGAAGCACGACGCAGGCCCGAATAACAACTGGATGTCTCCTTACGCGGCGTATAAGAAAGCGCGGGCGATCTTTAAGAATGCGATGAAGGGCCGGACCATGTATGTGATACCTTTTTCCATGGGGCCGGTGGGCTCGCCCTTCAGCAAACTCGGGGTCGAGCTTACGGATTCGCGCTATGTCGTATTGAATATGATGATCATGACCAGGGTCGGCGAAGAGGTGCTGAAGTCCCTGGATAAAGAAAGGGATTTTACCCGCTGCCTCCATTCCAAGGCAGACCTGGATATAAATAAGCGCCTGATTCTGCATTTTCCCGAGGATAACACCATCTGGAGCGTCGGCTCAGGCTACGGCGGGAATGTGCTTCTGGGAAAAAAGTGCCTGTCTTTGCGCATTGCCAGTTACCTGGGAAGGAAAGAGAGATGGCTGGCAGAGCATATGCTGATCATGGGGATCGAAAAGCCGAACGGCCAGATCGGTTATATTGCCGCGGCCTTCCCCAGCGCCTGCGGTAAGACCAATCTTGCCATGCTGGTGCCTCCGGAGGGGCTCAAGCGCAAAGGGTACCGCATCTGGACCGTGGGGGACGATATCGCCTGGATGCGCATAGATTCCGACGGATCGTTGTGGGCGATAAACCCGGAAACCGGGTTTTTCGGCGTCGCGCCGGGGACCAATTCCCATACCAACCCCAACATGGTTGAGACCGTCAGGAAAGACACCATATTTACCAACGTTGTCCTGAAGCCCGACGGTACCGTCTGGTGGGAAGGGCATGACGGAGAGCCGCCCCAGAGCGGTATTGACTGGCAGGGAAGGCCCTGGAAACCGGGCATGCTTGATGAACACGGCAAGCCTATCCCGGGTGCGCATCCCAACAGCCGTTTTACCGTGCCGATCGTCAATTGTCCCTCGGCATCGTTCAGGCTCGAGCAGCATCACGGCGTGCCGATCTCAGCGATCATCTTCGGCGGGCGCAGGCAGCACCTTGCGCCGCTTGTCTATGAGGCGTTCAACTGGCAGCATGGGGTTTTTGTGGGCGCGACCATGGCTTCAGAACGCACGGCAGCGCAGGTGGGAAAGCTCGGAGAGATCAGGCGCGACCCCATGGCTATGCTTCCTTTTTGCGGCTACAATATGGGGGTGTATTTCAGGCATTGGCTGGAGATGGGCAGGCGCATGAGCAAGCCTCCGCGTATCTTTCACGTCAACTGGTTCAGGACGGATGATACGGGAAAATTCCTCTGGCCCGGATACCGGGAAAACCTCAGGATCCTTGAATGGGTGCTTGACCGCTGCAGCGACAAGGTCGGGGCTATTGAGACGCCCATCGGATATGTCCCGCAGGTCTCCGATATCGATATGACCGGAAACCCTCTTGCGCCGGAAGTGCTGCAGA
>JAQTNB010000125.1 GCA_028714055.1 Candidatus Omnitrophota bacterium | reverse complement strand
CTATCACTGGGCAGGCCTCACGTACATCAACATGGTCTGGCAGGATAAGATGGTGGGAGGGATGCTGGTGAATTTCCTCGGGAGTTTCATCATCGTCCTTTTTATGATGGTCGTGTTGTTCAAATCTCCTGCGACCGGCCTCATATCTATGCTTCCGCTTACCATTACCATCCTGTTTATTTACAGTCTGCTTGGGTTCACCGGCAAGGAATACGATATGCCGGTTGCCGTGCTTTCGGCGCTGACGCTTGGCCTGGCAGTTGATTTTGCCATTCATTTCATCGAGCGCGCCCGCATGCTTTATGCGCAGAATCAGGATTGGCCCAAAACCGCCGAAGGGATGTTTGGGTCTCCCGCACGCGCGCTGATCAAAAACGCGCTGGTGATCTCCATCGGTTTTCTGCCGCTTTTTGCTTCGCCGCTGGTCCCTTATAATACCGTCGGTTTCTTCATGTTCATGATCATGCTGGTAGCCAGCATTGTTACGCTCATGACGCTGCCCGCGATCATGACCGGTTTTCCGCGGCTGGTGTTCGAGGAGGCAAAAGTAAAAGCAGTCTGCTCATGCGGTAAATGCGTCCTGATGTCGATTATTATAGCTTCCGCGGTGGCATACATCCTTTTGGGATACGAATTAGCGCGGCTTAATGTAACGACGGTTGCCTGCGTGGCGATCGTGGTGGTTTTGTCCGGAGCCTGCGCGGTTGTTTCCCGGCAGAAGATCTGTAAAAAAGAGGAGGGGAAATGAAAAAAATACCGTTCTTCCTGGCTGTGCTCTTTTTTGTGAGTAACGCATGGGCGCAAGAGCTCAGCGTCGAGGAGATCGTCTCCAAGGCGAATAACCGTTCGTATTATCAGGGCAAAGACGGCAGCGCCCGCGCAAGCATGGTGGTGACCGATGCCCAGGGCCGCACCCGTCAGCGTCAGCTGACGATATTAAAATTGAATATTCAGGAGGGGGGAGACCAGAAATATTACGTCTACTTTCATAAGCCCAATGACGTCAAAGGCATGACGTATATCGTTTGGAAGCACGCCGGTAAAGACGATGACCGGTGGCTGTATCTTCCGGCAATGGACCTGGTGCGGCGTATTGCCGCCTCCGATAAGCGTTCAAGCTTTGCCGGTACCACTTTTTTATACGAAGACATATCCGGCCGCTCTATCGACCTGGATACGCATGAGCTCGTTTCAAGCGACGCTGCCTACTATACCGTTAAGAACACCCCTAAGGATGCCAATATGGTGGAGTTCTCTTATTACACGGTTAAGATCGATAAGAATAACTTTGTTCCGGTAAAGGCGGAATATTTTGACAAGTCCGCAAAGCTCTATCGTATGATCGAGGCGCTGGAAGTAAAAGATATCCAGGCATATCCTACCGTTACCAGGATGAAGGCGACGGACCTGAACGCAAATTCCCATACCGTCACGGAATTCAGCGATATCAAATATGATGTGGGCTTGCAGGAAGAGATATTCACCGAGCGTTTCCTGCGCACGCCTCCGCAGCAGTGGTTGAAGGAATAAAAAAAATGCGGCGAGCGTTTTTCATCACTCTGGCGGTCCTCACCCTTGTTCTGCCGTTAGCGCATGCGGCAGAACTCCCCGAATGGCACGGTTTCGCCGAACATGTATACGCAGGCAGGATCAGCCGCGATTCGCTGACCAAGCACGATAATTATAATATTCTGGAGCAGCGCCTGCAGTTAAAGACCCGTTATGCCGTACCGGGCGAGAATTTCCTCTCCCGCTGGAACGGTGTCTTGGCGTACAAGGGCGATTTTGTGCTGGACGAATATTTTCAAACCTCTGGGTCTTATGAAGTGCGCGAGCTTAATCTCATCTTTAGCCCGGCGAGCATGGTGGATATCAAGGCCGGACGGCAGGTCTTGACCTGGGGGACAGGGGATTACCTGTTTATCAACGACCTTTTTCCCAAAGATTACGTTTCGTTCTATACAGGAAGGGATGACGAGTATCTCAAGAAACCTTCCGATGCCCTGCGCGTATCCCTGTATCCGAAAGCGGCAAATATCGATTTTGTGCTTATCCCGCATTTTATCCCCAACACGATGCCGGAAGGGGACAGGCTTTCTTTTTTCGATAGTTTCCAGCGGGGGATTGCCGGCAGGGAGAGCGAGCGCAATGCCGTAAAGCCGGCTTTCCAGGCCGGTAATATGCAGTATACGCTGCGGATCTACCGGACTTTCGGCAGCACCGAAGGCGCCTTGTATTACTACCGCGGGTTTGATCCTGCGCCGCGCAGCTACCTGGATGAGGCGGCACGCCGGCTTTTTTATGAACGCCTGGATGCCTATGGCGCAAGCGTGCGCGGGCCTTTTGCCGGCGGAATCGGCAACCTGGAAATGGGATATTATCGTTCCAGGCAGGATGACGACGGCAACAACCGCCTTATCGAGAATTCCATGCTCAAGTGGCTGGCCGGATACGAAAAAGACCTGGGCAATGACCTTAAGATAGGCGTGCAATACCTGTTTGAGCAGAAGCTTAATTATGCGCAATATCAATCTGCGCTCCTGCCGAATGATTACTTCTGGGATGAATACCGGCATCTGTTCACCCAGCGGATCACCAAGCTCTATAGAAACCAGACCGTGATGCTGGGGCTTTTCAATTTCTGGTCCCCTTCGGATAAGGACGGGTATCTACGCGCCTCATGCGCCTATGATATCAGCGATCAGTGGAAACTCACCCTTGGCCTTAACGTCCCCTGGGGAGAGGACGGCATCACGGATTTCGGGATGATGCAGAAGAATAAAAACGCCTTTGTTCGGGTCCGCTATAGCTTTTAAGTAATAAACAGCCCGGGAAATCGACACAAAGCCCACCCGCTTAAGGTGGGTTTTCTTCTTGCATAGGGTAGGGGGGTATGGTATACTTCTATAAGAGAGGAGGAAGAGCCATGAACCAGCATACCACCCATGAAGAGCAGTTGCAGTTTCTAAAAAAAATTGAAGGCCAGGTCAGGGGCATCCAGCGCATGATAGAGGAGAAACAGTATTGCGTGGATATTATGACCCAGATCCACTCTGTCATCGGAGCGCTGCATCGCGTGGAAAGCGAAGTATTCAAAAAGCACATCGACGGCTGCGTAGTCGGCGCGTTAAAAGGAAAATCCGAAGCGGAGAAACAGAAGAAGATCGATGAGATTGTTGGGCTTATCGCCCGGTTTAGAAAAGCAGGGTAGCTTATGTTTACGAAGGCCGTTGTTGTATTTATAGCCGGAGTACTATGTGCGGCGCAGGGCGTTGCTTATCCTGCCGATGCGCTGAGCCTCGATGTCTTGATCGCCGAGGCCAGGCAGAATAACCCGGATATCTTAGCCGCCAGGAAGCGCTGGGAGGCATCCGTCGCGCGCGTGCCCTTGTCAAAGTCTTTAGAGGACCCGAGCATAGGCATTGCTTTTGAAAAGATCCCCCGCGGCACTTTAAAGCTCAATAAGACGATGCCGGATGAGAGGATGCTTTCTTTTTCCCAATTCCTTCCTTTTTTCGGGAAATTATCTTTGAAGGGCAAGATCGCGGTAGTCGAATCCCAGATATTCGCCTCGGCATATAAAGCTAAAGAGCTGGATGTCGTTAATCAGGTGAAAAATGCTTATTATAGCCTCTTTTTGACCCATAAAGAGGAAGGGCTGTTCCGGGAGAGCCTCGCTTTATTGGAGGGTATTGTAAAGGTTGCCGAGAAAAATTATACGGTAGGGGATATCTCTCAGGAAGAAGTTTATAAGATACATTTGGAGGCGGCCCGCTTAAATATTGCGATAAAAAATTTAGAGCAAGAACGTTCTTCCAGACAGGCCAGCCTTAACGCGCTATTAAACAGAGACCCTGAGGATCCGCTCGGTACCCCGCAGCTTAGAGAAGACATTTCATTCAGCGCCGACATCAAATCGTTATACCAATCGGCCGTTATGAATCAGCCGGAACTGCTCGCTTTCTCCTACGCCATAGAAAGGAATAAGCATGCAAAGGCCCTGGCAAAAAGAAGCTTTTTCCCCGATCTGATGGCAGGCATTGTGCAGCGCGGCATTACTTCCGGAACGCTCGGGCCCTGGGACCTGCTGTTGTCTTTTAACGTGCCCCTCTGGTTTTGGACGAAGCAGAAATACGAAGTGAGAGAGGCGATCGCAAGCCTTGAAGAAGCCGAGGCAGCGTATAAAGCAATGCAAAACAGGACATTTGCCGAAGTCAAGGACTTAACCGTCAAGGCGGAGGTCGCCAAGAATAAAATCAGGCTTTATAAAGCTGATCTCATCCCTTTGTTAGAAAGCTCTATTGCCGTTTCAATGGCGGCCTTTCGCTCAGGCGAGGGTGATTTTATGATGCTTTTGGACAACCAGAGGATGCTGGTTGCAACCGAGCTGGATTACTACAGGGCCTTAGTCGAATACAATATGAATCTGGCGGATTTAGAGCGCCAAACAGGCGTTAAGGTAAGCGAGGTGAGAAATGAAAAATAAAAGAATAATTATCGCGGTCATGCTTCTCGCGGGTTTATGCTTATCTTTACCACATGAGATACATGCCGAGAATGAGAAGGAACCCCGTAAGATCCTCTACTACCGTAATCCCATGGATCCCGCGGTCACCTCGCCCACTTTTATGAAAGACTCCAT
>JAQTNB010000124.1 GCA_028714055.1 Candidatus Omnitrophota bacterium | reverse complement strand
GTTCCCGAGAATAAATTTCGGGGCATGGTACATATACACCCGCATCTCAACAGAGAGCAGGCAGAAACGTTTTGGTCGAAAACGAGCAGGATACCCTTAAAACAATTCCATAAAACCCAGTTTGGAATCAGTAGGGCTAGCAAACACAAAAGAGACAGCCTGCCGTTGGGCACATTTAGGATCGTGGTATGTGATACCCGCCTTAAGTCAAAGATCCAGGGCTGGATAAACGGCATAGAGGAGTGGGCTTAAAAAGGGGGCGGTTGGCGCAATTGGTTAGCGCGCCTGACTTACATTCAGGAGGTTTACAGGTTCAAGTCCTGTACCGCCCACCATTAAATTTTAGCTCGGTATCTGATCTTTACAAATTTATTGCCAAAGAGGGGTTTTTGCTTTACAATACACTCTACAATTAGGGGTCGTAGTGTAGCCTGGTTCAACACGTCGCCCTGTCACGGCGAAGATCGCGAGTTCAAATCTCGTCGACCCCGCCACTTAAAAAGCCCTGCGGTTTGACTCCATAAACCGCAGGGCTTTTTCTATTTGACTAACAGCGGGCATTACCATATCATAAGGTAAAGAATATGCTCCGGTCATTGGCCCAAAAACTCATCAATCTCTTTCGCTACCCTCCGCGCTTTCTTTACCGTAAACAAATAAAGATCATCTATCCCGTTCATACGTTTCAGCAGTATGTCAATTGTCAGTGGAGCCTGCCCGATGGGTATACCTTGTGTTCTCCCGGCTCTGATGCCGATCTGCAATCATGGGCAAGCCTGCTGAATGCCGAACCGGGTTTCGGGAGATGGACACGGGAAAGGATAGCCTCCGATATCCTGCCGCACCTGATCGCGCCGGACGCGGCTACACACCTATTTTATAAAGGCCGGCTTATCGGCTGCTGCAGCACGCATGATTGCTCAACAGCGCAAAAAAAGATCGGTAAGCTGATGTGGCTGGTCATTGACCCGGCCCACCGAGGAATGGGCCTGGGGCGCATCGTCAACAACCGCACGCTGGCTTTTTTTGCACGCGAAAATTATGCGCTGGTGTTAGGTTTCACTGATCCGGATCGTTTGACGGCATTACGCCTTTATTTTTCAATAGGGTGCATCCCGGGGTATGATTCATTGTATAGTTTTATTCATTGGGGGAAAGTAAAGAGGGGCTTGAGGGCAGGGCGTATCTCTTAAACCGCAAAGGAGCGTTACGTTGTTACCCCACGATTTAGAACCGAAGAGGATCCTCCTTCCGCCGGGGCCTAAGGACGGTATTGTTTTGATCACCGGAGGCACGTCGCTTCATTTTCTGCATTTCGGATACCGGATACAGCAGGAATTCCCCGGGATGGTGCGCGCCTGGTTTGCAAAAGCGCCCCTGCCGCCCCAGGAACGTACACTTTATTACCGCCTGAACAGATTTTTACGCCGCCCCGGTAAGGCAGGCAAAAAGGCCCTGCGCATCATAGAGGAAATGCGGGGCTGCATCGACCGCGTGCGCTTTTCAGGCGTGCTCGGAGACTATAATAAGGAAGAGATGTCTGTTTTTCTGGCTGATGCGCAGCGGCTGAAGCCTTTTGCCAAGGTGCAGCCGCAGCTCATTGCTTATCCCGGCGGAGAAGAGCTTGCCGGCAAGATCAAAAAAACAGGCGCCTACTTTCTCCTGGTGCTCGGAGGGCCGCTGGTCGGCAAGGAGGTATTACAGAGCGTGCGGGGGATGGCGGTGAATCAGCACGACGGATGGGCGCCGCAGGTGCGCGGCGCGCTGTCGGTAGACGTGGCTTTGTATAACCGGCGCATAGACTGGATCGGCAATACCGTGCACCTTATGGATACCGGAGCTGATTCCGGCCCGATCTTGCGCAGGAGCCTTATTACGCTTGCCAAAGACGAAACCCTCTGGGGATGTTTTTTCCGCACCATAGCCCTGGGAACGGAAATGGTCGTCGAAACAGTGCAGCAGATGCTGACGGACGAAGAGGTCTATTGTTTTCCGCAGCCAACCTGCGGCCGGACGTTCCTCTGCAGCGATATTACCCCCCGCATGAGAAGGTTCATTATCAGGGACCTGCTGCGCGGGTGGCTGGCGTACGCAATAGAAAAGGAGGCGGATTTCTAGCGCTATGAAAGCCGGATGGTATGTGCTTAATTATCATAATGTTGACTGGGAAAATTCCCTGCTCACGCACGCTTTAGGAGGCGCTGTTTCCCCGGACATCTTCCGCAGGCACCTGAGTGCGTTTTCCAGGAGGGGGGAGCTGATATCGGTACAGGAAGGCCTCAAGCGCCTTGCAGAAGGAGTCCCTTTTCGCAGGCCCGCTTTTTCGGTCTGGTTTGACGACGGTTATAGTTGCGTGCGTAAATACGCATTGCCGATCTGCCGGGAGTTCGGGATTACGGCCGCGATGTCAGTCTGCTCAAGGCTTGCGCTCCGCCAGGAGATGTTCTGGTGCGCCAAGCTTTCATACTTAAGCTTTGTTGACGGCCTGCGTTTCCTGCGTTCGCGCCTGCGGCCCTTTGGTTATGAACGGCAGGAAAACCTGAAATATTGGCTCTTCCGGAATTTCACCCCCCAGGCCAACGCCATCATCGATGAAGTCTACCTCAGGTGTTCGCATGAGGCATTCCGCAGCCATGCCTGGAAGCTCTTTGAAGATGCGCAGGGCATCCGGGAGCTCCACAAAGCCGGGTGGCTGATCGCCAACCATTCCGCCGGGCACTATCCTTTATCGGACAGCGACAGCCCCGAATATGTCCGCGCTCAATTTCAGGAGTGCGACAGGTTTCTTGATTCCCTCGGCGCGCATGAGCGTTTCTATACGGTCCCGTTTGAATACGGCAGGTGCGCGATCAGCGAAGAATACTGGGCTAAGCTCGGCCTGGAAGGTGTTTTGGTAAAAAAACAGGAGCGGATCAGCACCCCCGCCGCATACCGTAATAGGATCATATACCGTTATACGCCGATAACGGAATACAAATCCTCCCGCGGTATCCCCATCGCCGCCTTGAATGTAAGGCATGCAATAAGGTATTTTTTGGAAAAAACGCGTTTCTAGAAAAATAGAATTTAAGCAAAAGAAAGGTCCGCGGTGGTGGACATGAACGCAGCGGTTTCCGTTATTATTGTTACCTTTAAGCGGCCGGGGCTCCTCAAGCAATGCCTGGCATCTCTGGCGCAGCAGTCTGTCAAGCCCGATGAGATCATCGTCGTTGATAATGACCCAAGTGAAATAAATAAGAAGCGGTTTTGCGCGTATGCCGAAGAACTCAAGCAGGCGCTTTGTTACATCCCCGGGCAAAATAAACGCATCGCCTCCGGCAGGAACGCGGGCGCAAGGCGTGCTTGTGGCGAGGTAGCCGCTTTTATCGATGACGACTGTATTGCCGAAAAAAGCTGGGTGGAAAACATCAAGGCCGCCTACCGCAGGTACCCGGAAAGCTCGGCTATCGGCGGAAGGGTGGAGAATGCGCGTTCGGATAAGGCACTCCCGCGCCTGCAGCAATATATCCAGGTCCTGTGGTTCAATCTGCTGTACCCCTGCCCGCGAAACGACAGGGGTTTACGCGGGCTGTATGTGCTCCCCGGTGAAAGCTACCCGGTGGGATCATTGACCACCAATAACCTTTCATATCGCAAAACCGCGCTTGCGGCAGCCGGTTATTTTAACGAATCGCTGGTTACCAACGAAGATGCCGAATTGAACCTCCGGATAACGAAGGCCGGAGGCCGCATTCTGTATGACCCGTCGCTTACGGTATATCATTGCCACCGTTGGTCGCTGCGGGCATATATCGGGCAATCCTTTGCTTTCGGCAGGGGTTTGCGTCAATGGGGCGCAAGGCAGGGTCTGCAGGCCAATTCGCTTCTGGGCTTGCGCCTGAAAGAAAAATGCCGGTTTGCCGCGGCCTTGTTTTTATATCCGCTTTATATATTGGTCTGCTTACGCAAGCCTGTCGATGCGCTGTTAGTTTTGCCGGTTTTTCTGATCAGGGAGGCGAGCGTAAGCCTGGGGTATTTTTGGCCGGGCAGTTCTGGCGCTCCGCAGGCAGCCGCGGCTTCCCCGCAAGCGCCATCAGATTTTTTTCAATTGCGCCTGGACGAGCAATATGCGCCGCAGATTAAAGGGCTGGGGGAATTATACGAAATACGATCGGTCGACAGGCTCAAGCAGAGGCTTTTAAGACGATACCCCGGGGGAGTCTTGTTTTTGGCTCCGCGCAGGGGTCTCACTGGCGAGGCGTGCCGCTGCCTGGAGGAAAAAATACGCCGGGATGCCTGCGTGATCGTGGAAAAAGGCCTGGTTGACGCGCCTCCGTGGCAATCGCGTCCGCGCAAGGCCCCTTCATTGGCCGCAAGGCAGAAATGGCTGATGAGCCTTGCCGGTCCCCTGCTTGGGGTATTGGTGAATTTTGAGTTTCTCTGGAGACGCAAGGCCCACATGGCGTATTATTGCGTGCGCAGGCAGTAAGGCCGGATGAGCTTAGCGCGCCCAGATGTAGGGGTCTTCTTTTTTGCTGAGCACATCCAGCATCGCCAGGAGCCGGCTTGAACACTCTACGGCGATGACGGCCGCAACGCGCAGGATATACCAGGGGTTGGGTTCCAGGTTCCTTACCAGGATGCAAAATACCCGCCAGGCGTTCATGCTC
>JAQTNB010000123.1 GCA_028714055.1 Candidatus Omnitrophota bacterium | reverse complement strand
CCGGATTCTGTTTTTGTCCTGACCGATACCCTGCTTGTCTTCGACCATGTCAACCATACGATCAAGATCGTTACCAATATCATGCTGCCGGCCAAAGGAAAAAAGCTTTCGCCTGCCGCCAAGAAAAAACTCTATCAGAAGGCCTTGCGCGCGATCGAGAGGCTGCATGACCAGCTTAACCGGCCCGTGCGCTACGCCAGGCAAAACCCTGCAAAACGCAGCCCCCAGGAACTGCGGTCGAATTTTACCCGTCATGACTTTTGCTCCATCGTGCGCAGGGCCAAACACTACATCCGCCAGGGAGACGTTATCCAGGTCGTGCTCTCCCAGCGTTTTCACGTGCCTTTGCGCAAGGAGCCGTTTGACGTTTACCGGTCGCTGCGCAGCATCAACCCTTCTCCTTACATGTTCTTCCTGAAATATAAGGAAGCGATACTCGTGGGGGCGTCGCCCGAAATGCTCGTGCGCTGCGAGAACGGCTGCGTGGAGACCATGCCCATTGCCGGGACCAGGCCCCGCGGCGCGAGCGAAGAAAAAGACGCGCTCCTTGCCAAAGAATTGCTCTCCGATCCGAAGGAGAAAGCGGAGCACCTGATGCTGGTGGACCTGGGCAGGAACGACCTGGGAAGGGTCTGTAAGCCCGGCCAGGTGCGCGTAGGCGAATTCATGAAGGTCGAGAAGTATTCGCACGTCATGCACCTGGTAAGCGAGGTCAAGGGAAAGCTTAAAGAAACGCTCGACTGTTTTGACGCCCTCAGGGCCTGTTTTCCGGCAGGCACCGTCTCGGGAAGCCCGAAGATCAGGGCCATGGAGATCGTCGATGAGCTTGAGAATACCAGGCGCGGGCCGTACGCCGGATGCGTCGGGTATTTCAGTTTTTCGCAAAATATGGATACGTGCATCACCCTGCGCACCATCATGATCAAAGGCGCCACCGCCTATGTGCAGGCCGGCGCCGGGATCGTAGCGGATTCCGTGCCTGAACGCGAATATCAGGAAACGGTAAACAAGGCAAAGGCATTATTCGAAGCATTGACCAGTTAAACCAGAGGAGGAAGAGAAATGGCAGTACGCATTCGTTTGAGAAGGATCGGTAAAAACCCCACGAAACGCCCGCATTTCAGGGTTTCCGTTTTTGATGAGCGCAGGGCGCGCGACGGCAGGACCATCGAGGAGCTCGGATATTACAACCCGGTAAACGGTTCCATTAAAATAAACAGGGAGCGCCTTGCGTACTGGGTGAAGAACGGCGCAGAGGTCTCCAGTACCATCAAAAGCCTGATGAAAAAGAGTGAAGCTCCCCGGACTTAAGCCCGGGGGTTTCTGCGAAGGATCAAAGAGTAACGAATCCGCTTAACCCAAGCATTCGCAAGGAGGCAATCATGCCGCAGGGCCAACAGGTAAACCCGATCGCGTATATTTTTCTTTATGCACCGCTTATCCTTATCTTTTATTTCCTGTTCATCAGGCCTCAGAAATTGAAAGAAAAAGAGCACCAGAAGATGCTGAACTCTCTGCAAAAAAACGACGAAGTCATAACCTCCGCGGGCATCCATGGAACGGTCGTCAACGTCAAGGATAAAACGGTGGTCATCCGCGTGGATGATAACGTGAAGATCGAAGTGGAAAAAAGCTCCGTTATGCACCTTAAAAAAGCTCAGGCGTAAAACATTTTAGCCAAAAAGGAAGGCGGCATGGAAAAAAGGCTTCTCTATAAGATCATCCTGGTTTGCGCGGTATTGGCGGCATCGGTCTATTTTGCTTTTCCGCTCGATAAGCGGATCAACCTGGGCCTTGATTTACAGGGGGGGATGCACCTGGTATTGCGGGTCGATACCTCGGGGCTGCCCGAACATGCCAGGGAAGACGCGGTGGACCGGGCGCTTGAAGTCATCAGGAACAGGATCGACGCCTTTGGAGTGCGCGAGCCTTCCATACAGAAACAGGGGACGGGAGAGATCGTAGTGCAGCTCCCCGGAGTATCCGACAGGGACCGCGCGCTGGAACTGATCGGCAGGACCGCGCTCCTTGAATTCAAGCTGGTCTCTTCGGACCTGGAAAAGCTCAAAGAGGCGGCCGCCGGCAGCGTCCCCGAAGGCTTCGAGCTTCAATATTCCAAAGAGGATAACGAGCCGCTGCTTGTCGAAAAACAGGCGGTTTTGACCGGTGATGCCTTACGCAACGCAAGCGTGCAATTCAGCCAGAGCACGTTCAATGAGCCGGTGGTATCCCTTGAATTCAATGCCGAGGGAGCAAAAAAGTTCGCCGAGATCACGGCCAACAACGTCGGCAAAAGGCTGGCGATAGTGCTTGACGGAAAAGTCCAGTCCGCGCCCCGTATAAGGGAAGCCATACCCTCCGGCGAGGCCGTCATTCAGGGCCGTTTTACCGTAGAGGAGGCGCAGGACCTTTCCATCGTCTTAAGGGTCGGCGCTCTTCCGGCTCCGATGCATGTTGAAGAAGAAAGGACCGTGGGGCGCCTCTTAGGGCAGGATTCCATACGCAGGGGGGTGAAGGCCAGCTTGATCGGAGGGATCCTGGTCTTTGTTTTTATGGCGCTCTATTATCTCCTTGCCGGCATCGTGGCGAATGTGGCACTCCTTTGTAACCTGCTGATCATCCTGGGAGCCCTGGGTGCGCTGCCGCTGCTCTTTCCTGGGGTCTCGGCGACCCTGACTTTACCCGGCATTGCCGGTATGGCCTTATCCTTAGGTATGGCAGTCGACGCAAACGTGCTTATCAACGAACGTATACGCGAAGAGCTGCTTGCCGGCAGGAGCCTGCGTGCCGCCATAACCAACGGTTATGGAAAGGCATTCAGCGCGATCCTGGACTCCAATATCACCACGCTTATCGCGGCATTCCTTCTTTTTCAGTTCGGGACAGGGCCGATACGCGGGTTTGCCGTAACGCTTACCATAGGGCTTTTGGCGAGTATGTTTACCGCCATAGTCGTGACACGCACGATATTCGAGACCCTGCTGCACGCAGGTCTACTGAAATCCTTGAAGATGCTCAGGTTCATCAAGGAAACAAAATTTGACTTTATCGGCAAGCGCTATTTCTTTTATGCGGTCTCGGTCATCGTCATAGCCGCGGGCCTGGTGGTTTTTCAGAAGAAAGGGACCCAGGCCTACGGGATCGATTTTTCCGGCGGGCAGCTGCAGGAATACAGCTTTAGCGTGCCCGTTGATGCCGAGCGCATCCGCGCATCCCTGAATGGCCTGGACCTCGGGGACGTCTCGCTCCAGCAATTCAAGGATAACCCTGGCGTCGTGCTGATCAAGACCGCAAACGACAAGGCCAGCGAGATCACCGCAAAGCTGCGCCAGGATTTTCCCGGCCAGCAGATAGAGATACTGCGTATTGAGAAGGTGGGGCCGGTGGCGGGAAAACAACTGAAAGGCAAGGCCATTAAAGCACTGATCTGGTCGCTGATCGGGATCCTCATATACGTTGCCTTCAGGTTCAAGCACTTTAATTTTGCCGTGGCAGGCGTCATCGCGCTCTTCCATGACGTCCTGGTAGCCCTGGGGCTCATGGCTATGACCGGAAGGCAGATAGACCTGCTGAGCGTAACGGCATTCCTGACTATCGCCGGTTATTCCATCAACGACACCATCGTGATCTACGACCGCGTCAGGGAGAACAGCCGCAAGGCAGGCAAGATGTCGCTCAGGGAACTCATTAACCTAAGCGTTAACCAGACATTAAGCAGGACTATCCTCACTTCCGCGATCACGCTGTTGGTGGTTGGCGCGATCTTCGGCTGGGGCGGGGAAGTCCTCGGTAACTTTGCTTTTGCCCTGCTCGTCGGGTTTGTGTCAGGCGTCTATTCGACCGTCTATATCGCGTCGCCGCTTGTGCTTGCCTGGCAGGGCAGGAAGGCTAAGGCGTAAAGAATCACCGGATGTTTAAATCCCTCAAGCTCTATACCTGCCAGCATATCGAGGCGGATCTTCTCCTGAGGGAGCTTGTTGATTTCGGTTACCGCAGGATGGATTCCTGCGCCCAGGAAGGCGAGTTTGCGCGGCGCGGCGGTATCTGCGATATCTTCCCCCACACCTTCGAATTACCCATCCGCATCGAATTAGAAGGCGACACGATCTCATCGATCAAGACCTATAACCCTGTATCCGGCGAACCCCTCTGGCCGCATACCATGGTTATAATCCTGCCCGTGCGCGAACAAAAGAGACTGCGCACCCAGTCCTTTAGCGAAGATATCCCCCTGGAGAGCTTCGTCGACTTGAATGCCGGCGATTTTGTGGTGCACACGGAATACGGCATAGGCAGGTTCCTGGGCTTGGAGCGGATCAAGCTCAAGGACCAGCCTAAAGACCACCTGGTAATCCAGTACGAAGGAGAAGAAAAACTTTATGTCCCGGTCGACCAGATGCATCTGGTGCAGCGCTACATCGCCTTTCAGACGCGCCGGCCGAAACTCTGTAAGCTGGGAAGCAAAGACTGGCAGCGCACGAAGCTCAGGGCGCGTAAGGCCATCCAGAAGCTTGCCTGGGACCTGCTTTCGCTTGAAGCCATCCGCATGAGCTCCGCCGGATTCCAATTTTGATTTGAAAATACAACCAACTCATCCACAACCCACTCTCTATATGTGATTCCATCTCTAAAGACGGGAGATTCAACAAGAGCTAAATCTATTTTTTTATCTTCGAGTTGGTCTATAACCTCTGC
>JAQTNB010000122.1 GCA_028714055.1 Candidatus Omnitrophota bacterium | reverse complement strand
TTTAGCGTAGAGCCGATGCTGGTGCGCGGGCTGGATTACTACACGCGCACGGTCTTTGAGATCAAGCACAAGAGCCTGGGGGCGCAGGATGCCATCGGCGCAGGCGGAAGATACGACGGGTTGTCGGTTGAGCTTTCCGGCCCGCAAACCGGCGCCATGGGTTTTGCCTTCGGTGTCGAGCGGGTGTTTCTTGCGCTAACGCCCGAAGAGCAAAAAGCCGAAGGCGCGCCTGTCTATGTCATCAGCCTGGGAGAAGGCGCTGAGATGGAAAAGCTCAAGGTCCTGGATGAACTGCGCAGGAACGCGATCCCCGCGACCACCAACCTTGAAGCAAAGTCATTGAAGGCGGCCCTGCGCCAGGCCAACGATATGAAGGCGCGTTTTGTCGTGATCATCGGAGAAGACGAGTTACAAAAAGGCTTACTGACACTTAAGGACATGGCAGAGGGAAGCCAGAAGCAGGTGGAACGTTCTGCTCTCATCCCGGCCCTTTCTGTTTTAAAAACATAAGGAGTTTGTGCATGTTGCGGACACACACCTGTGGAGAATTGAACGCTGCCCATGTCGGGCAGGAGGTTACCTTGTGCGGCTGGGTAGCCAGCCGCCGTGACCACGGCAAATTGATCTTTATAGACGTGCGCGACCGCCAGGGCCTGGCGCAGGCGGTCTTTATCCCCAAAGAGTCAGGGGAGGCGTATGTCAGGGCAGGGGATTTGCGCAGCGAATTTGTCGTCAAGCTCACCGGCCAGGTGAATAAGCGCCCCCAGGGCACCATCAATCCCAACCTTCCGACAGGGGAAGTTGAAATACTGGTCAAGAGCCTTGAGATACTTAACCCCAGCCTAACGCCTCCTTTTGAGATCGAAGACAACCTTGAAGTCACCGAAGAGATGCGCTTGAAATACCGTTATCTTGACCTGCGCAGGAGAAAGGTGCTCAACAACTTTTTGCTGCGCCACGCGGTTTACAAGGTCATACGTTCATTCCTGGACCGGGAAGGTTTCATTGAATGCGAGACCCCGATCCTCACCAAATCGACCCCCGAAGGCGCGCGCGATTACCTGGTGCCTTCGCGCGTCAACCCGGGCGAGTTCTACGCGCTTCCCCAGTCTCCGCAGCTCTTCAAGCAGATCCTGATGGTCTCCGGCATCGAACGGTATTACCAGATCGCCAAGTGTTTCCGCGATGAAGACCTGCGCGCGGACCGCCAGCCTGAATTCACCCAGCTGGACCTGGAGATGTCTTTCATCACCGAAGAAGACATATTCCTCCTTTTTGAGCGCCTGATGCAGGCTATTTTTAAAGAGGCAAAGGGGATCGATATCCCGGTTCCTTTCGGCCGCATGACCTATGAAGAGGCGCAGGGCAAATACGGGTCGGATAAGCCTGATTTGCGCAAGGAAATGGGGACTGATTTTGCGTTTGTCTGGGTGTATGATTTTCCGCTTTTCAAATACGACCAGGAAGAAAAACGCTGGGCAAGCGAACACCATCCTTTTACCGCTCCGCGCCAGGATGATATCGCGGGCCTTGAAACCTCGCTCGATAAAGCCAAAGGCCGCTGTTATGACCTGGTGCTCAACGGCACCGAGCTTGGCTCGGGCTCCATCAGAATACATGACCAGGCGCTGCAGGAGAGGGTCTTCAACATCTTAGGGATCGAAAAAGACGAGGCGTATAAGCGGTTCGGTTTTCTTCTGGAGGCCTTCCGTTTCGGAGCGCCGCCGCACGGAGGCTTTGCGTTCGGGCTGGACAGGCTCCTGGCGATCCTGGCGGGAGAGGCAAGCATCAGGGAAGTGATCGCGTTTCCGAAGACCCAGAAAGCCTTTTGCCCTCTGACAGGAGCTCCGTCGGAGGTCGATGCGAAACAATTGAGAGAATTGGGTGTGAGCATAAAGAAACAATGAGGGGGAGGGGGAAAATGAGAAAGTTGATCGCGGTAACGGCAGGGTTATTTTTCGGGGTTTCGCTTTTGTCAGGCTGCGTGGTCAGGTCATACAACGAGACAAGAGACAGGGTGGACCAGGACTTAAGCATCGGTAATAGGGGGTATTTGCAGGGCACGCCGGAAGCGCCCGGCGAAAGAAAGACTGACCGCACGACCCGGGTGGTGGAGATCGAGCTGCATCCGTGGGTCACCTTTGATAAATCCTCAAAACAGCAGGGCGGCTCTGTCGCGCCTGCCGTTCGGTCCTCGGTTACCGAAGATGACGATTGGGGCAACCGCGGCTATGTCAGCGGCAGCGAGCCCGCGCAAACCCGCGCAATATCTTCCGAAGGGTATGAGCCGTATATCGTGCAAAAAGGCGGTACCTTGCAGAAAATATCCCGTAAGTTTTACGGCACTACCAAGCGCTGGTCGAAGATCTATGAAGCAAACGGCGATATCCTCAAAGGGCCGGACAAGATCTACCCGGGACAAACGATCAATATCCCCAAGGCAGGGATGCTCGCGGAAACTCCGGAGAACCTTAAATAAGCGGATATGGAAACCAGCATTCAACTGGAAAGCAATCTTGAGGCCCAGCGGCTTTTCGGAGAGCATGACAGCAATATAAAGCTTGTCGAAAAGGCCTTCAAGGTCAAGATCACCCTGCGGCAGGACATGCTTAAGATCAAGGGCCCTGCCGGCAATATTGCCGGGGCCCGCGAGTTTATCGAGAGGTTCCTTGCCCTTCAGCGCCAGGACCCCGGCTCCGCGGCAAGGCTTAAGGTCCGCGATCTCTTAAACGACGCTGCCGAGGGGGACCGGATACAGGCCTTTGAGGCGCCTGAACCTCGCGTCCAGCGCCTGCATGCGGCTGCGCACCCCAAGGCGATCGGCCCCAAGACAAAAGGCCAGCGCGAGTATGTGGAAGCGATCAAGGGGCACGATATTGTCTTCGGTATCGGCCCCGCGGGCACCGGAAAGACCTACCTTGCCATGGCCTGCGCGGTAGAGGCGTTCAAGAAGCAGGAGGTGCGCCGCATCATCCTTACCCGCCCGGCAATAGAGGCAGGGGAGTCGCTGGGATACCTTCCCGGAGACATGTATGAAAAGATCTCTCCCTATCTTCGCCCGCTTTACGACGCGCTCTACGATATGATGGAGGCCAATATCATCGAGCGCTACCTTGAAAACGGCATCATCGAGGTCGCGCCGCTGGCATATATGCGGGGCAGGACCCTTAACGACGCCTTTATCGTGCTTGACGAGGCGCAAAACTGCACGGTCGAACAGATGAAGATGTTCCTGACGCGCCTGGGTTTTGATTCAAAGGCAGTGATCACCGGCGATATCACGCAGAGCGACCTTCCGGGAGGAAAGCCCCTGGGGCTCCTGCAGGCAATAGAGATCCTGAAGGATGTCGGAGGGATCAAATTCTCGTATTTCAGCGGGTCCGACGTTGTCCGGCATCCGCTGGTCCAGAGGATCATCGAGGCATATGATAAAGCAGTCCGTATTAAGCAAGATTAAATTTACCCTTGCAGCGTGCCTGGTTTTCGCGCTGAGCTTCATCCTGCGCGTCAACTTCATCATCCCCACCATGCTTTTGGTGCTGGTCGTGTACCTGCAGTTCTTTTCCGGGTTCCTCAAGGCCCAGCATCACCTGCTTGAGCTTTCGCTGCTTTTCGTGCTTGTCTTTGTCGGCACCTATATGATGGTCTTAAAAGGGATCCCGGTGACATACCTGCCTTTTTGCGCGGTGCCGATGTTCGCAGCCATCCTTTTTAACGACCCGCGCGTTTCCCTGCTTTTGGCGGCGGCATCGTCCCTGGCGGTCGGGCACCTGGCCGGGAATAATTTCTACCTCGGTATCCTTTTTTTCACCTCCGGCCTTATCGCCAACATCCTGGTCTTTGACGTGCGCAAGCGCACCGATATCATGCGCGCCGGCTTTATCGTCGGCATTGCCCAGGCAGCCATGCTTTTCTTCATCAACCAGTTCCTGCCCCAGGAACCGTACCGTTACCTGGTGATGTTCCTCAACGGCATCGGCTGCGCCGTTATCGTCATCGGGTTTTTGCCTGTCTTTGAGTACCTTTTCGGGACCGTGACCAATATCAGCCTCCTTGAGCTGGCGGATTTCAACAACCCGATCCTCCAGCGTATGATCATGGAAGCGCCCGGCACGTATCATCACAGCCTGGTGGTCGGCAACCTTTCGGAAGCCGCCTGCAGGGCGGTGGGGGCTCACGCGCTCCTGGCCAGGATCGGCTCCTACTATCATGATATCGGCAAGCTTGAGAAACCGGAATATTTCAGCGAGAACCAGAACCTCAACGAGAACAAACACGACGTGCTTTCGCCGACCATGAGCAAACTGGTGATCATGAACCACGTCAAGGACGGCGTTGAGCTGGCCAAGCGCTACAAGCTGAATCCCCGCATCATCGACTTTATCCAACAGCATCACGGCGACAGCATCGTCTATTATTTTTACCGCCGGGCGCTTGAGACCATCGAGGAGCAGCAGGTAAAAGAAGAAGGCTTCCGCTACGAAGGCCCCAAGCCCGATTCCAAGGAGACCGCGATCGTCCTCTTGGCCGATTCGGTGGAAGCGACCTGCCGCGCCCTGAAGGAGCCGGTGCCCGCCAAGATCGAGAACGTGGTGCACAAGATCATCAACAATAAATTTATCGACGGCCAGCTTGACCAGTGCGAGCTGACCCTTCGCGACTTAGAGAAGATCGCCGCGGTTTTCATCCGGATCTTAAGCGGCATATACCACAGCCGCGTGACCTATCCT
>JAQTNB010000121.1 GCA_028714055.1 Candidatus Omnitrophota bacterium | reverse complement strand
GGGCTGGCAAAGGCAAAATTAACCGAATCCCTGCTCCGTGAAATTGATTCCGGCCTGATGCAGCGTGCGAACTCCGGCCTTCTTAAAACTTCCAGCGCCGCATGGCGGCTTGCATCTTCCAAGGGAACATAATAGAATTCTTCTCCGGTGCCTACGTTCCTTCCGCGGTTGCCGTAGTAGATATAACAAAGGTGCAAGACGCGTTTCCCCGCCCGTCTTTCTACTTCGCGCAAAAACGCCTCAATTTCTTCGATGGATGGGCGGGTAGTATTGACCGCAAACGGTATGCCCTGCCCAAGTCGTTGAGCAGCTAATTCATACATGACGTCCATAACCTCCTGGTCGTAATTTTTCCAGGTGCCGTCCCAATCTACCATTATCCCCCGGTACGTTGCTTCCAGTGCCGTGCGCTCGTTATCGCTTAGGGGTTTTTGCGCTATCCTGATCCGAGCGTCTCCGGAAGGCATCTGGGCCCATGACCATGGCTTTGTGCCGTTCAGTGAAGCGCGAACGGTGAGCCCGTAGTGTGAACTGCGGGAAGGTATTTCCGCCCGGACATAACCTTTAAACATGGCGTTATTGCCTTCCATGCCGATAAATTCTACGGGGCCGATACTGCGCCATTGCCCCAACTGATTGATATCGGACCTGATTTCAACCCCGATCTGTAAAACGGAAACCATCTTATGCAAGTTTTCCGGTATCCAAACCTCGACATAAACATCAAAATACTGTCCCGGTTGCAGATGGACCTCTACTCCGGAGGCCAATCCGCGGTAATTTTCAGCCAGGATATACAGGTTACCTACCCAGCCGAGCGAAGAGCCGCGCGCTTCTTCGTCCAGGAATTCCGTCAGGGCGGATACCCTGAATTCTTCCTGCGCAAGCACCCATTCGCAAAGCTCAAGCCTCCAGGCAACCCAGGCGCGTTTGCTAAAAGTTCGCTGAGTCCCTTCCGCATACCAGAGTATCTCGGTTGCTATATAATACGGAAGAGAGCTAAAGACTTCCGACTGGCTTACGCCGCTTTCTTCAAAATAAGCCGCAAAAAACTCATCGAGCATCCTATCGAGATATTTGATAAGGCGCGGGTTGTTCTTGCGCGCATCGATAAAGGCGATAACGACCTTGGCTAATTCCTTGCTGCGCGCCCCTACGGAACTTGCTTCCCCGTCGATCAGCGCGGTGATAAAGCCTGTCCAGGCATTAAGGTAGAAATTCCACGGGGATGGGTCTCCGTGGTTCATCACCAGTTCGGTATCGCGGACATGCCGGGCTGCTTTTTCAAACGCCTCCTCTTCTGCGACGCGATAGCCCGCAGAAAGTAAATAATTGCGCCTGCTACGGATACGCTCGGCGCGGGCGGTAAGGCTTTGGTCAAGATATATCCTTTCTCCCTCTAATCCGTCGATAGGAAGCGCGTGGATCATCGCCAGGACCTTACCGAAAGAACGCATGGCAGACATTAACTGCTCCTGGGTCGTCTCGGGAGAATGCAGGTAATCGAACAAAAGCACCAGGTCCTGATTACGGTTGACGTTATCAAAGATAAATGAGCGTGATTCATCATGGAAATACAACATGCGGGAGCTTGGCAAGGGGTTAAAGCGTTCAAAAAATACCTTTTCTTTCTCGTAGGCGAAATCAGGCTCCCAGTTGATGCGCAAAACATACCTGCCGCTTTTGGAGAATAGGATAAGCTTTCTTCCCGCCAACTTGATCATGCGCATCTGCAGATTGGTTTCCAAAACATGCATAAGCCTGCCAAAATCATCCCAAAGCTGCGGCTGGTCCTTCCAAAGCCGCTCGATAAAATTGCCTACCCGTAAGAATTCTTCGTTTACCAGCCGCGATACCCTGTCTTCGGGGAAAGCAACGCTCCAACGATGGATAATAAGGTCTTCTAACTTTCTATTTTGATTATCGCTATTGCCGGCAAGCGCAGAGGCTTCGTGAACTAATGCACGTTCGAGTTCGCGCTCGTTGTGGACAATGATGTAGCGGGTTTCGCGGTAGGTTGCGTTGAGGGCGTAGAGGAGGAGGCCGTGCTTTTTCTGGAACGCCTGTATTGCGGATTCAAGCGCGGGAGGCGCGGCAATGACAACCGAGCCCCGAAGCATCTCTGCCAGGTCGCGGTAACCGAGCGCGGTCAATGCGGTAACGGTCCGCTCCTTCTCTTCGGCGTAGGCAGGGCGGCTTTCCGCTATGTTTTCCAGATACGCAGAAAGCATATTTGATAATTCTGTGTTTTCTCCGGAAGTAAGCGCACGCGAGCTGCGGGCGCTGTCATGCTCGTCTGCAGCATCCTGGCGGCCAGTTTCATGTTTCCCGGCAAGGGCAAGCGCCGCAATAAGCGCGATAAACGCGACAAAAATACAGCCGAATGCCTCAGGTACAAATCCTGCAGGGTTATTAAAAGCATAAAATACCGTCATCAGAAAGACGATAAGCAAAATTGAAACTACTGCCGAAATTACCTGGCGAGAGGTCAAAACCATGGCAAAAACGGCAACCAGCACAAGGCCGATAACGATCAGTATGCCTGCCTGGCCGCCGAAAGTAACCAGAAGCATAACAGCAGCCAGAGATATAGCGCTAAGCAATGCGCCCAGGAGCTTGGTTTTAATGCGCGTTACCCGTTCCGGGCTCATGCGGGGATAAATTTGCGTGCGCACCAGCCAAACCATAAACAGGCCAGCCACAAGCAGCCAGAAGGAGAACGGTAGCGACCCCAGCAATCGGCCGATAAAAGGAAGGATATCGGCAATAACCGCTATGCCAAGCACAGGAAGGAAAGAACACATAACAATACCGTTCCCTTTCACAATATTGGCCTGGGGACGATATTTGTGCCACAACCATGTACCCATTACAAAACCGATGAGTAATACTCCGTTTAAGCCTAAACAGTTCATCGCGGCAACTGCTAAAAACACGATAGTTGACGCTTTCATTACCTTGACAGTGAGGGCGCTTGAAGTATCATCTCTGGTGACCCGCAACTCCTCACGCGGACGATACTCTCTGCTCCAGGAAAGCGACTCGTAAGCATCTATCAACCGTATGGGGAGAAAAGGTAAGATAACAACGAAACTTATCATCAAGGCATAAACAGGGCTTACGAAGCCGAAACTAAAGGCCAATGCCCCCACGGACAGTCCGAAGGCAAATTCTCTCGTCAATATAAACGGCCCGATGCTAACCCAGGTCAATATAACAAGAGTAGCGATAAAACCAACGCAGTAGCCGATCAAGCCTCCTGCCAACAGAGGTATATTCAGGATATAGGCAGCGGCAACGCCTGCTAAAACGCCGGCCAGCTCGGTAATGCCCAGATAGATGCCAAGGTAAGGAACGCCACGGGACCCGGTTGCCGCACCTCTTTTGGAAAAAATCCTGCCGATAAGCTTAACAATACCGTTTGCGGCCGAATAAATCCCTTTCACGACACGATACCCGGTCAAAACGGCAAAGACGCTGAATAAACTGACGAATAACACCCGGCTTACTGTGGTGCCTTCGCTGCCCAAGAGCCTAAAGAGCGTATCGTGTGCCTGGAGCATATCGTGCCCTTCTAAGAGACTTACACCCATTAAGAGCCCGAAGATGCCAATAAGGATATTTGCGTACAACATCTCCGCACCCACCCCGACAAAAAATGCCTTGAACAAATAATGCTTTGAGCCGTTCCCCTTGCGCTTGAATTGAGTTGCAATCGTAAAGGCAAAGAATGCCAGGATTGATATCGAAATATAAGGAAGCAATGTCTGAAGCATATCGAGTATCGGCGCATAAGCAGCTTCTTCACCGAAGCCGATCGATTGAGTAACCCCGGGAGTCCAGAACAAAAGGACCAGGGCGCCGAGAATATCAAATACTTTCAACTCGGGGAGGGGCATGAAAAGCGGATGGGCAATAGCGATAGACGAAGATTGATGCTGCAGGTTAGTCGCCACAAAAGCATGGGAATACTCATGCACATAAACATCGAGCGGCACGGTAATGACCCATGCAAGCAACGCGATTGCCACCGCAAGCTTTGCGCGGATCTTAAACTCATCGTCGTATGTGCTCTCATCATCTGCCAACATGGTAGTCGTAACAACATTCCCTACTATCGCGACTGCAATAAACGCTATAATGATAAACTGCACATAAGGCGCCAGCATAAGCAGGTCTTCCGCCTCAAAAGTTCTGTCGTTTTTCGCGATAAGTGCCAGCGCCGTTATGACGACTGCCAACAGGCCCAACAATACAATCCTGCTTGGCGGGAATCTGTCACGGAGCTCCCACAAGAGAGAATCGAGAAAATCGCGCACACGGCTATCCCGTGCATCATTGTCGTTGCAGGCGCAAACATCATAATCCCAGGCCCACTCGTTTACGGCAGTCTCTTTTTCATTTACAAGGACTTCTTCTAATTCGCTGCGTATCCCCTCTTGCTCCCCTGCCTCCAGCAGTTGCATGGCAATTTTTTCCCGGAACCCGGGGAGATCCAAAACCCCCGGATATATCTGCCGTATGGTACGCGCAACCTCAAAGAACAAGACGCTGCCGGCGATCTTTAAGGCGGTTTCTTTGCTCAGCGACCTGGCAAGCGAAAGTTCTGATAATACGGCAAGCGAAGCTTGCTGTTTGACATCAAGCAATCCGGCGCCCAATAACCCGGCCTCAAAATAAGCGTCTCCCCTCATCGATTCAGCAAAGGCATGGATCATGCGGAGCGCTTCTTTC
>JAQTNB010000120.1 GCA_028714055.1 Candidatus Omnitrophota bacterium | reverse complement strand
AGGGTCCTCACCGGCTTGTCTTTATTCTGGTTCGATTACCTTAAAGACACCGTCCCCCATCATTTTATCACCGCCGATGTTTCCCGCTATCCGGCCGCGGCAAAGAAACACGCTTCCGTTCTTGAGGGCCGTTCCATGCTGGTCAAGAAAACCAAGCCCCTGCCGGTGGAATGCATTGTCCGCGGGTATCTTTCCGGCTCCGGATGGAAGGAATACCAGAGGTCAGGCTTTGTCTGCGGGGTAAAACTGCCTTCGGGCCTGAGAGAATCCGATCAACTTCCCGGCGGGCCGATCTTCACCCCTTCGACAAAAGAAGACAAGGGGCACGATATCAACGTCAGCCAGCAGTATGTCGAGGGGCTGCTCGGCGAAGAGGCCACGCGCTCGCTGAAAGAGATGAGCATCGCGGTTTACCGGAAGGCGGCAGGCTACGCGCTGGAAAAAGGGATTATTATCGCGGACACGAAATTTGAATTCGGCCTCGACGCGGATACGCTCATCCTGATCGATGAAGTGCTCACCCCGGATTCTTCGCGTTTCTGGCCCCGGGATGAATACGCGCCCGGCGGCCCTCAGCCGAGTTTCGATAAGCAGTTTGTCCGTGATTACCTGGAAAGCCTCTCATGGAGCAAGAACCCGCCGGCGCCTGCCCTGCCTCCCGAGATCGTGGAAAAAACCGCCCAAAAATACAACGAAGCCTACCGGCGCATAACCGGAAGAGACCTGAAAGGGGCCCATGGCGTTCTTTAAGAAGGCGATGGTCCTGTTCTTGCGGTTCGGTATCAGCGCCATTCTTCTGTATTACCTGCTCAAGGATATCGACGCGGCAAGCATCTTTGAGGTCGCGCGCTCCGCGGACAAGCGCCTTTTGGTATTGGCGTTTGCGATATCCCTGTTGAACTACGTCTTTTGTTACTTCCGCTGGCTTATGCTGTTGTGGGCTTCGGGGATCCGCCTGCCGAAAAGAAGGGTGCTGATCTCTTTTGCCGGAGGGGTCTTTTTCAACCAGTTCCTGCCTTCGACGATCGGAGGGGACCTGGTGCGCAGTATCGACCTTGCGGTGCACACAAAAAAGCCCAAGGAGGTCGTGGCAACCGTGCTGTTGGACAGGCTCAGCGGCTACATGGGGCTGGTGCTCGTAGCGCTGGCGGCGCTGGCGGTAGGATGGCGCCTGGTGCAGGATACCATGGTGACTGTGGCGGTGGCGGTTATCGCGGGAGTCCTGGCGCTTATCCTCCTGGCTGTTTTCAACAAATTCATCTATTCAAAGCTCAACGCCTTATTGCAGGCGCCTTCCGGCTTAAAAAGGACCGCCGGCTTTACCGCATCGGCATTCGGTAAATTCCGGGAATCGCTGCGCAACCTTCATGAGGAGCTTTACCTTTTTAAGACGCGCAAGCTCGTCATGGCCTCAAACCTGCTGGTCTCTCTTCTCATACAGATGGTTGTCCCGGTCAGTTTTTATATCATCGCTTTATCACTGGGGGTCGATATAAGCCCGGTATATTTCTTTGTCTTTCTCCCCATCATCAGCGCGGTGACGCTCCTGCCCATATCTATCGGGGGCCTGGGCCTGCGCGATACCACGACCGTATTCTTCTTTGCCAAGGCCGGCGTTGCCAAGGATGCGGCATTCGCCATGTCCCTGGTTTCGTTCGTCTTCCTGCTCATCTACGGGATACTGGGAGGGCTTATCTATGTCTTTACGCTACATTATAGACGGCTGCAACCTGGTTCACCATCCCCACTGCGCCCGGAACCTGAATAAAAGGCACCGGGATTCCCGCCTTTCACTTCTTGAATTTATCCGAAGCCAGCGTCTCTGCGGCAGCGTCAGGAATAAAGTCACCGTTGTCTTCGACGGCTTTTCTTCCCCCGAAGATTTCGCTTGCCTGTCCGGGAAGCTGGGGATAGAAGTGGTGTTTTCGCGCGGCGACAGCGCGGATAACGTCATCCGCCGGATGCTGGAGAAGGCAGCGCAGCCGCTTGAAGTCGTAGTGGTCTCCGATGACCGGGAGGTGCTCTTTTTTGCCAGGCAATCAAGGGCCCGCGCCATGGGCGTCGGCGAGTTCCTCGGAGAGGATAAACAGCCGCGGGGGGCGCGCGGCAAAACCGGCAAAGCCGACCCGGCGGCAGAAAAGCCGGAATTAAGCGGTAATGAACAGGAGCGCATTAACCGGGAGTTCAGGGATATATGGTTAAAAGAGAAGCCTTAGAAAAACAGGCACAAGGGCCCTTCTTAAAATTCCTGGGCACCGCGGGCGCGCGCTTCGTGATGATAAAGCAATTGCGCGCCTCGGGAGGCATATGGGTCTATGACGGCAGGGCGCATATCCTCATCGATCCGGGACCGGGGAGCATCGTCCGCTGCGCCGCCAGCCGCCCCAGGCTTGATCCTTCGCGGCTTGACGCGATAATCCTCACGCACCGGCACCTTGACCACGCGGGCGACATCAACGTGATGATCGAGGCGATGACCGAAGGAGGGTTTAAAAAGCGCGGCGCGGTATTCTGCCCTTCGGATGCCGTCGGAAAAGATACGGTCATCCTGGATTACGCGCGTAACTTCCCCGAAAGGATAGAGGTGATCGGAGCGCAGCGTTCCTACGAAGCGGGGGGCTTTACTTTCCGCACTTCCATGCCTCATATGCATCCCGTTGAAACCTATGGGTTGAAATTCACGCTTAATAAGACGACCGTCTCGCTGGTCGCGGATACCCGTTATTTCCCGGAGTTAAGCGGGTTTTACCGGACAGACGTATTGATCGTGCCGGTGGTCTTTCCCGAGCCGCGCGCAGGCATCGATCATCTATCCGTCCCCGAAGCGGCAGAGCTGATCAAAAGATGCGCGCCGCGCAAAGCCGTGCTTACGCATTTCGGCATGACCATGCTTAAGGTCAGACCAGTGCTTGTTGCCGAGCGCCTGAGCAAAGAATTGCGGATAGAAGTGGTTGCCGCCTATGACGGGATGAAACTGGTTTTTTGAAAAATATCGTATTTTTCTTGACATAACATGCTGATTGTGTTAAAGATAAGGAATAAGAGGATAAACCCTAAACCAAAAGGAGGTGGGTGATGAGCGATTGGCAGGTGGTTTTGATGGAACCAGCCAAAGTAGTGCTCTCGCAGATAGGCAGGTTTTTAATGGATGTCCTGCTTGTGGTTGTCATCCTGATTATAGGATGGCTCCTGGCAAAAGTCGTCAGGACGGTTGTAACCAAAGCTTTAAAGGCAGTGCGGCTTGATACCCTCTCGGAGCGTATTGAGCTTAAGGACCTGTTGGACAAAGGTGGTATTCACTACACCCTTTCCGACCTCATCGGCGTTGTTATCTACTGGCTTGGGCTTTTGGTTACGTTTGTGGTTGCGGTCAACGCGATCGGCCTTACGGTAGCTGCCGACCTTTTGAACAGGGTGATCCTGTATGTCCCGAATATCGTGGCCGCCATTTTCATCCTGATCCTTGGGATGTTTGCGGCAACGTTCCTGAAGAACATCGTTCAGACTGCGGCGAATAACGCCGGCCTTTCCCAGGTCAAGGTCCTCGGGAAGCTTATCGAAGTCGTGGTAATGATCTTCGTCATTGCCATTGCCTTGGAACAGCTGAACATCGGGGCACGTATCATCGAGTTGGCGATCAGTATTATCCTGGCGTCTTTAGGCCTGGCATTAGCGCTTTCTTTCGGGCTGGGATGCAAGGATATTGCCGGCAGGTTCCTTTCGGATCTGCTTGATAAATTAAAGAAATAACGAGCGTTTGAAACTCGGTAACTGTATCCCCGTGCCCTCAGGGCACGGGGATATTTTTTTCTCCTCTCTATGCCCGCCATAATAAATAGACGCGGTATCCTGGCTTCCTGGTGCGTTTTTGTCGCGCTGGCGGTCATCGGGAACCTCGCCGCGCGTTTTTTCTGCGGCGCCTTCCTGCATATGCGCTGCCATCTTTTCTGGCCGCTGAATGTTTTCTGGCCGCGCACTCCGCATTTCTGGCACTATGCGCGGGCGGCGTTAGCGCTTGCGGTTTTCACCTATGCCTTGCGCCTGGTATCTCTGAAGGATTACCCAAGGGGCATTGTATGCGCTGTTTCGCTGGCGCTGGTCCTCTGCACTAATTTCATAGCGGGAGGGCACACGGGTTTTGTCATTCCTATCGCGGGGGTGTCTCCCGGCGCGCCGCGGGGGGTGCAGTATTTCCATGAAGCGCTGCGAATAAAGGACCTTCCGGCATTCGTATCCGGGTATCAGCAGCTCCAGCCGCATCTTTCCATGCACGCGCGCACTCATCCGCCGGGCCCGGTCATCCTTATATACGCGCTGCATAAGCTGTTAGGCGGGCCTCAGATGATCTCAATCGCCCTGGCGGCCTTCGCGACGTTACTCAGCGGCTTCTTTTTATTCGGCATTGCCGGACGGTTTTTCAGGCAGAAACGCCTGGCAGGGCTTGCGGTTTTTTTATTTTTCCTTATTCCGGCAGTCCAGGTCTATTATTGTGCCAGCGTTGACGCGATGATCGCGGCGTTATTTTTAGGCGTTGTATATTTCTTTGTCAAGGAAGGCTTTTTCCCCGGCTTTGCGGGCGCGGCAATACTGCTGATCGCCTCGTCTTTCATGAGCTTTTCTTTTTTGTTCCTGCTGCCGGTCATCGCGGCTTTCGAGCTTTTGCAGGACAAAAGGATCTTCAAGGCCGTATCGGCGGTTTTTACGCTGGTCTGCTTTTATGCGGTTTTTTACCTGGCAACGGGTTTTAATTACCTGGACAGCTTCCTGAACGCGTACACAAGCTTTTACGCGCGGGTGAGCGCCTGGCCTTTGACGGCACAATACCTGATAACGCGGCTGCA
>JAQTNB010000119.1 GCA_028714055.1 Candidatus Omnitrophota bacterium | reverse complement strand
GTCAGGCATAGCCTGTCCGCGGCCATGCATAACGCGGCATTTCAATCCCTGGGGATAAACGCGGAGTACCGCCTCTTTGAGATCAGGCCCGCGGCATTGAACGCTTTTTTGCAGGGGGACTTGGAAGTCTCCGATATAGAAGGAAAGAGTGTGCGTTCCGGGGATATCGCCGGGTTTAATGTCACCATCCCGCATAAAGTGCCGGTATTTGCCCAAGCCCATACCGCCCACGTCGATCCGCTGGCGCTTTTATGCGGCGCCGTGAATACCGTCAAAAGAGAAGGCGAGCGCTTACTGTATCGCAATACCGATTGCACCGGCTTCATTACTTCTTTGCGGCAGGATTTGCAGTTTGATACCGCCGGAAAGACCGTCGTGGTCATTGGCTGCGGCGGAGCAGGCAGGGCGGTGATCGCCGGGTTGGCGCAGAGTGGAACGGGGGTAAAAAAAATATACATCTCCGATCTGAATCTCCTGGTTGCCGAAGCGACGCTGGAACATTTCTCGGCGTTTGCGGACCTGGAAGTGACGCCGGAGCTTATCTCCCTTCAGGAGGTCGCCGGGAAGATACAGGAAGCAGACCTGCTGGTCAATGCCTCTCCCGTGGGGATGAAAGAAGGGGAAGAGCCGGCGGTGGAAAAAGAATGGCTTCACCCGAGGCTCTCGGTTTATGATGTGGTTTACAACCGTACCACAGAGCTCCTGCGGGAAAGCCGTTCTTTGGGGATCCCTTCTTACGGAGGTTCAGGCATGCTTTTATACCAAGGTGTGCATGCCTTTGAGATCTGGTTTGGGGGCCAGAAAGCGCCGGTTGAGGTGATGCGCCGGGTGCTCCTTGATTCCCTGCAGTAGGCCTTTTAAGGCAGGGTGATTTTGCTTGTCTTGCTCCGCAAGGGATGCTAAAATTATAGCCTAACCTAAGGTGAGGCGATGCTCGTCACGATTTTTGTTTTTGCCATCGGTTCCATCGTCGGAAGTTTCCTGAACGTCTGCATCCGCCGGATGCCCTCGGGAGAATCTGTCGTCTGGCCGGGGTCGCACTGCCCGTTCTGCAAGAAGCGCATCCCCGCATACGACAACATCCCTTTCATAAGCTTTCTTTTGTTGAAGGGGAAATGCCGTTTCTGCCGCGCGCGGATCTCCCTGCAATACCCCTTTGTCGAGCTCCTGACGGCCTTGCTCTTCGTGTTCTCCTTTGCCTCCTACGGGCTGACCTATGATTTCTTCGTCTATACGCTCTTCCTGGCAAGCCTGATCGTGGTCGCCTTCATCGATATGCGTTACCGCATCATCCCCGACGAGATATCTATCGGCGGGATGGTCCTCGGTTTTATCCTGGCTTCGATCAGGGGGATAGGGTTTGGCCCGCTGTCGTTCAGCGCGGCACCTATGAAGGATTCATTTCTCGGCATTATTGCCGGCGCCGGCATCATCTATCTAAGCGGTTTTCTTTTTGACCTGGTGTATTTTAAACTCTTAAAGAAGCCGTCGGTGCAGGGGGAGACTTCTTCCATGGGGATGGGGGATGTCAAGCTCCTGGCGATGATCGGTGCGTTCCTCGGCTGGCAGAAAGCCGTGACGGTTTTTTTCCTGGCGCCGTTTCTGGGGCTGGCGATGGGGATCGTCAATCTCCTCGTGCGCAAAGAACACGTGATACCTTACGGGCCGTTCCTGGCCCTGGCCGCTTTTATTTCCCTGTTTTGGCAGGATAAAATATTCGCATTCATCTTTTTACGCTGATAACCCCAGTCCTCTCTATGCCCCAAGAAGATTTAACATACCTCTTAAGCACCATTGCCGGCGATAAATGGCAGCAGCTGGGTATCGGCCGCCGCGCCGGGATCGTGGCCCCTCTTTTTTCCCTGCATTCCCGCCGCAGCATCGGTATCGGAGAGTTTCCCGACATACGGCTCCTGATAGACTGGTGCGCTCAATCCGGCAACTCGATCATTCAGCTTCTTCCCTTAAACGACCTGGGCATGTCTTTTTGCCCTTACGACGCGCTCAGTTCCTTTGCCCTTGAGCCGGCATACCTGTCGTTAGAGCAGGTTCTCGCAGGTACGGCAGGGAAAGGCGCGTTGAGCGAGAAGCTTTCGGCGCTGGGCAGCGAATATCCGGCGCATGCGCCCCGCCGTGATTATCGCATAAAAAGCAGGAAAGTGGCGCTGCTCAAGGAGATCTTTGTGCGCTCTGATTACCGCAGCAACGCCGAGCTGCTTGCCTTCCGCGCAAAGCAGGCTTATTGGGTAGAGGATTATGCCCGGTTTAAGGTGCTCAAAGAATTTCAGCAGGAGCAGGCCTGGTTTGAATGGCCAAAGGACCTGCAGGACGCGCGCGGCAGCGCCGTGGAGCGTTTCAGCCGGGAGCATGAGCAGGAGGTCGCCTTCCATGTCTGGATGCAGTGGCAGATCTTCCGGCAATTCAAGGACGTGCGCGCCTATGCCGCGGCTGCCTCGGTGCTTCTGAAGGGCGATCTGCCGATCCTGGTTTCCCGGGACAGCGCCGATACCTGGGCCCACCCGGATTATTTTAAGCTTGACCTTGCCGCCGGCGCGCCTCCGGATATGTATTGCGCCAAAGGGCAGCGCTGGGGGATGGCCCCCTATAAGTGGGAGCGTATCGCCTCAGACAAATACGAATATTTTAAACAAAAGCTTGCCTATGCGCAGGAGTTTTACGATATCTTCAGGATAGACCACGTCGTGGGGCTTTTCCGCATCTGGAGCATACCGTATGAGGACCCGCAGGAAAACCAGGGGCTCAACGGCTTTTTTGACCCCCGCCAGGAATCTCTCTGGGAGGAACACGGCCGCACGATACTCGCGCTTATCATGCAGAACACCTCGATGCTGGTGTGCGCCGAAGACCTGGGGACTATTCCCTTGTCATGCACCAAGGCCCTCAAGGATTTCGGGATACCCGGTAACGATGTGCAGCGCTGGACAAAAGACTGGAAGGTCCGCCATGATTTCCTGCCTCCCGAAGAATACCGTCAGGTATCGGTCGCGATGCTCTCCACGCACGATACCACGACCTGGCCGGCATGGTGGGAAAACGAGGCCGGGACCGTGGATGAACAGCTTTTTATCAGGAAGTGCCGGGACCGCCTGGATTATGCTCTGATCAAGGATAAGCTCTTTGACCCGGCCCTTTCGCGCCACGGGAGGCTGCGCTGGCTTAAAGACGTTGATTCGGTCGAGCGGCTGGTGGCGGTCATGGGCAGGCCTAAGGATGAACTTAAAGATTTTGTGGACCTGTATGAAAACAGCTACGGGGAGAAAGAAAAACTCTGGGCAGCCCTTGGCATGCCGGGTGCGATGCGGGAGCGCTGCGACAGCGCCCTGATGCGGCAGGCCTTCGGCGCAAACCTTGCCTCCGGCGCCATTTTTTCCATCAATACCATCGTCGATATCTTGTATCTTGACGGGATCATGCAAGGCGACCCCTACCAGCACCGCATCAACACTCCCGGGACGACCGGCCCGGATAACTGGTCCTGGATAATGCCCCTTTCGCTTGAGGAGTTCCTCGAACACCCTGCTCACGCGCGCATAAAAAAGATGAACGAAGATGCCCGCCGCACCCGCAAAACATAAAAAAGCCCCTCACCGCTTATTGCGCCCAAAAGCAGTGATCTTTGACATGGACGGCGTGATCGTCGATTCCATGCCGTACCATTTTCTTGCCTGGTATGAAGCCTTGCGGCCGTTCGGCGTGCGGGTGACCTGTTTCGATATCTATATGCGGGAGGGAGAGCGCTGGGAAAAATCCCTCGGCGATTTCCTGAAGGCCGCCAACGTTAAGTCATCGCCCGCGCTGCTTCGCAGGATCTTCTCGGCGCGCAAACGGATATTCCGCTCCTACTTTAAGCGCCGGATCTTTTCCGGAGCAGAAGAATTTTTACGCTGCCTTGCCTCCCGCGGGTATCTTCTGGGGCTGGTGACCGGCACGACCATGCAGGACCTCAGGCGCATCCTGCCTTTGCGGATACAGGGAGTTTTTGACTCCATCGTAACCGGGGACCGCGTGGTAAACGGAAAGCCGCATCCCGAGCCGTACCTCAAGGCCGCCAGGGACATGGGGGTCAAACCCCGGGAATGCCTGGTGGTTGAAAATGCCCCGTTGGGGATAGAGTCGGCGAAAAAAGCGGGGATGTTCTGCATCGCCCTTGCCACCAGCCTTCCGGCAAATTTTCTCACCAAAGCAGACGTGGTAACGCAAAAACTCGAGGACATCTTCGGCTTGATAGAGAGCTCCTGCCGCCGGTAAAGGAAATATCCCATGGCATTTTTAAAAGGGGTCGAATTCTACATCTCAAAAAGGGCCGGCAAGGCCATCATCGACTACAAGATGCTCTCCGACGGGGATAAGGTGGCGGTGGCGGTTTCCGGCGGCAAGGACAGCCTGACACTGCTTAAGGTCCTCCATGACCGCCAGAGGTTCGTTCCCATCAAATACGAGCTTGTCGCGCTGCACATTGACCTTGGTTTTCCCCGCTCTTTTGCCGGGCTCCTGGAGAAATACTTCAAAAAGACCGGTATTCCTTACCGGATTGTAAAGGTCGATACGCTTAAGAAAACTCCCCGCAGTCAGATAAGCTGTTTCTGGTGTTCCTGGAACCGCCGGAAGGCGCTCTTTGAAACTGCCGATAAGCTTGGCTGCACCAAGGTGGCATTAGGCCATCATAAGGACGATATTATCGAGACCGTCCTTTTAAATCTTTTTTTTCAGGGAGAGATATCCTCCATGTGCCCGCGGCAGGAGCTTTTTAAAGGTAAGATCACCCTGATCCGGCCGCTTGCCTACGTGGAGGAATACATGATCAGGCGTTTCGCCAGGGAAGAGGGGCTGCT
>JAQTNB010000118.1 GCA_028714055.1 Candidatus Omnitrophota bacterium | reverse complement strand
AACTGGGAAAATAAACCCGGCCCGCAAGGCGGACCAGGCGCAAGCCCTAATCGTCGTCCCGCGGGTGACAGAGACAATAATCCTCCGGGTAAGGCTGGAGGAGCAGGCACTAACTGGGAGAATAAGCCGGGCCCCCAGGGCGGCCCCGGAGCCGGCCCGGACAGGCGCCCTATGCGTGACCGGGATAACAATCCTCCGGGCCAGGCAGGAGGGCCAGGGACAAATTGGGAAAATAAACCCGGCCCGCAAGGTGGCCCGGGCGCAGGGCCGGATTCGGCTCCCCGACAGGCTGTAGATCAGCGCTGGGAGAAAAAGGCCGACGCCAACCAGGACGGTGTTGTGGATCAGACCGAATCCCAGCAGTGGAAAGACCAGCGTTCAGATGTCAACAGGCCTTGGGAGAAAAAGGCCGACGCCAACCAGGACGGCGTTGTGGATGATACCGAAAAACAACAGTGGAAATCACAGGTCAATACCGGTTGGGAAAAGAAGGCCGACGCCAACCAGGACGGTGTAGTCGATGAGACCGAAGCTCAGCAGTGGAAGGACCAGCGCTCTCAGGCAGACAGGCGTTGGGAACAGCAGGCCGATACCAACCAGGATGGCGTTGTCGATCAGACCGAATCCCAGCAGTGGAAAGACCAGAAGGCCGTTGTGGACGAAGAATGGGAAAAGAAGGCCGACGCCAACCAGGACGGCGTCATCGATAAGACCGAAGCTGAGCAATGGAGGAATCGCCGCCGCGAGAGGGGTAATAATCCTCCGGGCCAGGCAGGCTCAGAAGAAACAGCCCAAGAGGACTGAACTTAAGGGTCTTGACCGGTTCATAAGCAGGCATTGGCAGGCCGTTACCAATGCCCTGCTTCTTTTACTTGTATATCTGTAATTATCCGGCATATTCAGTGAATCCCGGGCGTTCCTGAAGGAACGCTTTTTACTTTTATGGAACATTCCGAATTACCCGATATCATAACGCTTCTTGCCGGGCGCATCGCATATGAGCCCGCGCGTATTTTTCTTTTACGCTGGGAAACGATCATCTATGCCGCGCTGGCCGCTCTTTTTTTGTTCCTGTTCTTCTGGGCGGCAGGGAGGAAGAAGGCCGCCCTGCCGGGTAAGCTCCAGGGGTGCGCGGAATTGATCGTCGGCGGGATCGATGATTTTGTAGCCGGGGTCCTCGGCGAAAGAGGCAGAAAGTTCACCCCTTTTATCGGCACGCTCTTTCTTTATATACTGGTGATGAACCTCATGGGGCTGGTCCCGCTTTTAAAATCGCCAACGGCAGACCTCTCCACGACGCTTGCGCTGGCTTTATGCGTATTTTTTTACGTGCAGTATACGGCTTTCCGGGAATTGGGGTTTACGGGTTATTTCGACCATATGATGGGAAAGCCCCGCGGGGCGATACTTCTGAGCGTCATCCTGCCGGTTTTTCTGCTGTTTTTGCACCTGATCTCGGAAGTGGTGCGGCCGCTCACCCTTTCGCTTCGTTTGCGCAGCAACATCTGGGGGGATGACCTGCTTTTGTCGATCTTAAGCCGATTCGGGATGCAGGGTCTGCCGCTGCTGGTCTTCAGCACATTCCTCGCGCTCATCGCGGCTGTCGTGCAGTCATTGGTCTTCTGTTTATTAACCACTGTTTATTTTGCCCTTGCGATGCACGGGCAGGATGAAGAAAAAAAGGAGGTTACACATGGATTATAAGGTTGCGCTCGCCATCGGGTTGCCGCTGGTAGTCGGCATAGCTGCCGTTGCTTCGGCCTTTGCGCTCGGCCGCTCGGTTTCTTCGGCAATGGAGGCCACCGGCAGGCAGCCGGAGGCTTCGGGAAAGATCCTCTTGACCATGGTCATCGGCTGCGCGTTGATCGAAGCGATCACCATCTATGCGCTTGTCTTCGCCTTCAGCATGGCAGGAAAATTACAATAAACCGGACGGCATGGAACTGTTAAAGCTTATAAACCCTTCCGAGCTTGTCGTGCAGATGGCAAGCTTCCTTGTCTTGCTCATCCTGCTGCGCGTCTTTGCCTGGAAGCGTATCCTCGCCATCCTGGAGGAGCGCCGCAGGCGTATCGCCGGGGAATTTGAGGCGATTGAGCGGGCTCAAGCGGAAGTCGCGCGCATGAAAGCGGATTATGATAAGCGCCTGGAAGAGATAGAAGGGGCGGCGCGGGAACGCATCAACGCGGCGATCGATGACGGGAGGAAGTCGGCGGACGAGATACGCAAACTCGCCCATGCCCAGGCCCAGGATATCATCACCGATGCGCGCAAGTCGATCGCCTACGAGCTTAAAAAAGCGCAGGATGAAGTGCGGGACAGGATCGTGGACCTTGTCATCGGCGCCACGGAAGCGGTGATATCCGAAAAGCTCACTGAGGATAACGACCGCAAGATCGCGGAAGAATTCATCGAGAATATCGGTAAAGAAGAATGATCATTAAAGAACGCGCGATAGTCATCAGGTATGCCGAGGCTTTTATCGTGCATGCCCGCAAAGAGATCGGCCTGACGCAGGCGCTGGCGGACATCACCGCGGTAAAGAATCTGATCCGGGACACCCCGCAGCTGAAAGAATTCCTTGATGCCGGCGATATAACCGCCTATGAAAAGGCAGGGCTTATGGAGCGGGTGCTCAAAGGGTCTATCGCGGAGGTCTCTTTGAATTTTCTGAAACTCCTCCTGGATAAGAAGCGCATGGGCCTTTTTTTGGATATCGCGGAATACCTGCGCGTTACCTACGCCCATGAAGGGGAAGAACCGGTGTTACTGCGCAGCAGCCTGATGCTGGATTTAAGCCTGATCAAGCGGCTGGAGGATAAATTGCAGGAGACGTTCGGCCGGAAGTTCAAGTTCTACATCGACGTGGACAATACCCTGCTGGGAGGGATACAGGTGATCATCGGCAACACGATCCTTGACGGCTCACTCCGTAAGAGGCTGTTTGACCTGAAAGAAAAATTGAAAGGCATCGAGGTGCACTCATGATCATAAGGCCCGAAGAAGTCACCGCGATCCTGCGGCAGGAACTGGAAAAATATAAGACGCGCGTGCGCACCGAGTCGATCGGCACGGTCATCCAGGTGGGCGATACGATCGCGCGCGTGCACGGGCTCGATGACGTCATGATGGGGGAGTTGGTGCAGTTTTCGGAGCACATCACCGGCATGGTGCTGAACCTCGAAGAAGATTCGGCTGGTGTGGTGATCTTCGGCACCGATAACCCCGACCAGAAAATACGCGAAGGGGATATCGTAAAACGCTCGGGAAAGATCGTGCGGGTCCCGGTAGGGGAGGCGCTTATCGGCCGCGTGGTCAATGCCCTGGGCGCGCCCATAGACGGGAAGGGCGCGATCAAAACCGATGTGTACAGGCCTCTTGAATCCGCCGCCCCGGGGGTAATCGACCGGCAGCCGGTAAAAGAGCCGCTTGAGACCGGGATCAAAGCGATCGACTCCCTCACTCCCATCGGCCGCGGCCAGCGGGAGCTTATTATCGGAGACCGCCAGACCGGCAAGACCTCTATCGCAATCGACGCGATCATCAATCAGAAGGACAAGGGCGTCTATTGCATTTATTGCGCTATAGGACAAAAGATGTCAAGCGTGGTTGCGGTCGCGGGGATCCTGGAGAAATACGGGGCAATGGGGTATACGACCATTGTCAGCGCCTCAAGCCGCGCCTCGGCATCTCTGCAGTATGTGGCGCCTTATGCGGCAACCTCCATTGCCGAAGAACTGATGTATAAAGGAAAGCACGTCTTGATCATCTATGACGATCTCTCGCGGCATGCCCAGGCTTACCGGCAGCTTTCACTCCTCCTGCGCCGGCCGCCGGGGCGCGAAGCCTATCCCGGGGATGTTTTTTACCTGCATTCGCGGCTCCTTGAGCGCAGCGCCAAGCTTAACGATAAACTGGGAGGAGGCTCGATCACCGCTATCCCGATCATTGAGACCCAGGCGGGCGATATTTCAAGCTACATTCCTACCAATGTCATCTCTATTACCGACGGTCAGATCTATCTTGAGGCCGATCTTTTCTACGCGGGAGTAAGGCCCGCGGTCAACGTGGGGCTTTCGGTTTCGCGCGTCGGAGGCAAGGCCCAGATAAAGGCGATGCGCCAGGTTTCCGGCAAGCTGCGCCTTGACCTTGCGCAATACCGGGAGCTGGTCACCTTTACGCAGTTCGGGACCGAGCTGGATAAGGCTACGCAGGCGCAGCTGACCAGGGGTGAGCGGATGGTGGAAGTCCTTAAGCAGCAGCAATACGAGCCGCTTGCCATTGCGCGCCAGGTGATGATCATTTATGCCGGGATCAACGGTTTTCTCGATGATATCCCGGTGGGCGCGCTGCGCGCTTTTGAACAGAAATTTCATGCTTTTATGGAAAAAGAATACGCAGCGCTTGGCCTGGCAATTGAGAAGGAGAAGGAATTGGGCCCTGCGGTCAGTGGCCAACTGAACGATGCTTTACGTAAGTTCAAGGAGGGGCTTAACGCCTCGTAAGTTAAGATGCCGCAATCATTGAAAGCGATCAAGGGCAGGATCAAGAGTATCCAGAATACGCGCAAGGTCACCAATGCCATGCAGATGATCTCCGTGGCAAAGCTCAACCGCGTCGATAAGGTGCTCTTTGCGCTGCGGCCCTATGCGCTGGCGCTGGAAAACCTGCTGGATAACCTGGTAGCGCTGCAGCCCGAAGGGGGGCATCCTTTCCTGGCCAAGCGCTCTCCGGCAAAGGTGCGGGCGCTCTGCGTCATTACATCGGATAATTCCCTGTGCGGCCACTATAATACGACCGTGCTGCGGGTTGCCGAGAACTTTTTTTCCCGCTATGGACAGGAGAATGTCCGGGTAGTCG
>JAQTNB010000117.1 GCA_028714055.1 Candidatus Omnitrophota bacterium | reverse complement strand
CAGGTTCACCGTGCTGTGGAGCCTGCGGTATATCCTCCTGCCGTGTTCCTGGGGCTCAAACACAATGCCGCGCTCTCCCGAAGGGGCCGCGGGAAGGTCCGCGGTTGTCTTTGCCCCCTCATCAAGAGAAGTGACCTTCATCACCTCTTCCGGAGTGGTGATGCCGGAAATCGTCTTATACCAGCCGTCCTGCCGCAGCGTGCGCATCCCTTTGGAAAGGGCGAATTTCTTTATCTGCCCCGGAGGGGCTTTCTTGAGTATCATGTCCTTTATCTCTTCGTCGATCAGGAGTATCTCATATATCGCGGTCCTGCCGAAGAAGCCGGTAAAGTTGCAGGAAGGGCACCCCTTTCCGCGGTAGATCTTGACTTCCTCTATGGACTTCAATCCCATCTCCTGGGCGATCTGGCTTTTAAGCTCCACCGGCGCGGACTCGTCTTCGTATTTGCAGTCCGGGCAGATAAGCCTTATCAGGCGCTGGGCGATAAAAGCCTCCACGCTTGAAACGACAAGGTAGGGCTCGACGCCTATATCGATAAGCCTGGTGATGCCGCTGGCGGCATCGTTGGTGTGCAGGGTGGAGAAAACCAGGTGCCCGGTAAGGGCGACGCGTATGGCGATCTCCGCGGTCTCAATGTCCCTGACCTCGCCTACCATGATGATATCGGGGTCGTGCCTGAGGATACTGCGCAGGCCGCGGGCGAAATCAAGGCCGATCTCCGGCATGACCTGTATCTGGGTAATACCGGTCATCTCGTATTCAATGGGGTCTTCGATAGTGATGATCTTGCGCTCTTTGGTGTTTATCCTGCTCAGGCACGCGTACAGAGAGGTGGTCTTGCCGCTTCCCGTGGGCCCGGTGACCAGGATGATACCGTGGGGTTTTTGCAGCATGAACTCAAAAGACTTGAGGTCTTTTTTGGAAAGCCCCAGCTTCTCCAGGCTAAAGAGCATCTGCGTAGGCAGTATCCTGATCACGACACTTTCCCCATAAGGGGTGGGGAGTGTGGAGATTCGCAGGTCCAACTGCTGGGCCTGCACCTTGACCACGGCCCTGCCGTCCTGCGGGAGCCTGCGCTCGACGATATTAAGGTTGGACATGATCTTGATACGGGAGATGATGGCGCTGATATAATTCTTGATGTCCCCCGGCATGCCGGCATCGTACAAAATGCCGTCCACGCGGTAACGCAGCGCAACACCGCCGCGGAAAGGCTCGATATGGATGTCGGTGGCGCGCTTCTTCCAGCCCTCAAGGATGATCTGGTTGACCAGCTTGATGACCGAGGCGTCCTCCGCCAGCTTCTCGATGTCTTCGATCGTCTCCTGGCCCGTCCCCTCCAGGATCTCTGCCGCGCCTCCGGTGCTCAGGGCGATCTTATCGATCGTGTCAACGATACCGTAATACTTGCGCAGGGCCTCCGCGATATCCAACGCCGAGGTCAATACCATGCGTATGTCATAACCGACCTGTGTGCGTATCTCATCCAGCGTCTTAAGGTCAAGGGGGGATGAGACCGCGATCGTCAGTATCCCGCTCTCTAAGGTGACGGGCATAAATTTATAATACGAGGCGACCTTGATCGGGACTTTATCCAAAACCGCTTTCTCGATCGAGATGGTACGCAGGCTCAAAAATGAAAGCTCAAGCTTCTCCGACAAGAGGCCCAACAGGTCTTTCTCCGAAACCTTGCCGTAACCGATCAGCAGGTCCTGGAAGCTCTTGCCCGAGCTCAAGGATTCTTTTAAAAGGTTCTCCGCTTCCTTCTTGTTCAAAAACCCTTTGTCTATAAGGGCCTGTGACAGGATCTGGTCTATTTTCTTTGCCATGGCTATTTAAACATCCCGGGGATATTCCCCCGCATATACTGCTGGTATCTCTGCAAAAGCCCCGCCATCTCCTCGCTTGAAACCAATACGATCTTAAGCCGTAATCCTCCCGCCTGCTTTTCGGCTTCGGCCAGGGCCCAGGCGTCAAGCGGGTTGGTGATGGCGATGGTCACGGACCAGTCGTCCCGCTCAAGGGGGAAACATCCGTAATCCACGATCAGCGACGCGCTGAAAGTCTTGACAAATTCCCAGTTGATATACCGGTCCTTGACGCTGATAAACGGGATATTGAACTGCGCGGAAAGCGTTTCAAGCAGCTCCCGCTCTTTGATCATGCCTGTCTTGACCAGTATCTTACCCAAAAACTCCTTGGTCCTTCTCTGCTGGGCAAGGGCGGCATCAAGCTCATCCTGCCGGATCAGCCCCCGCTCAAGCAATATCTCTCCCAATTTCTTCTGGCTCCGCAGCATACCTTTGCCCGCCCGCGCGGTCTCTTACGGCAGCGCGCCGATAAGATAGAATTCTTCTTCCGGGCGCGAATCAACACGGCCCGCGATGATCCTCTCGCATCCCTCAAGGGTCAGCTCAACCGTGACATATGCCCCTGCCTTGCCCGTGTATGCCTCGCCGACAAAGAAAGGCTGAGTCAGGAAATTCTGGAGCTTGCGCGCCCGCTCATAAATTATTCTATCAGAAGAAGATAACTCGTCAATACCTACTACCAAAACGATCCTGCGCAATTCCTCGTAGCGCTGAAAGATCCTGATGACTTCCTGCGCGACCTCAAAATGCCGTTTGCCGACAATGTCGATATCCAGGTTTGCCGAAGAAGACTGGAGCGGGTCTATCGCGGGGTAAAGCCCCAGCTGTATGCGTTCGCGCGAAAGGACAAGCACCGAATCCAAAAAACTAAAGATAGCCACGACCGCCGGGTCAGTCAGGTCGTCCGCCGGCACATAGACGGCTTCGATAGAGGTAATGGAACCTCCCCCTTCCTGCGAAGAACGGATTCGCTCGTGGAATTCGCTTACCTCCGCAAGCAGCGTCGGCTGATACCCGGTTTCGGAAGGCACGCGCCCCAGAAGGGTCGATATCTCAGCACCCGCCTGCACAAAACGGAAGATATTGTCGCAGAAAAGCAGCACGTCCTGGTTCTTCTTTTGGATCGACTCGGCCATCGTGATACCGGTCATTGCCACGCCAAAGCGCGCTCCCGGAGGCTCGTTCATCTGGCCGAAGACCATCATCGTCTTTGAAAGGACGTCGTGTTTTAAAAGTTCAAAATACAACTCGTTGCCTTCGCGGATACGTTCTCCGATACCCACGAACACGCAGCTTCCCTGGTAGCGCTTGACGATATGCTGTATGATCTCCAGGGTCAAGACACTCTTCCCCAGCCCCGCGCCCCCGAGGATCCCGGTCTTGCTCCCCTTGACCAGCGGAGAGAGCAAATCGATGATCTTGATCCCGGTTTCCATGACTTCGGAGCCCTTGCGGCGGGAGGCGTCTTTGGCGGTCTTGATCCTGGTCCCCATGTCCGGCCGGCGGATCGAGGATTTTTCCTGATAGGCGATATCCCCTTTCTGGTCGATCGGGTCTCCGAGGACATTGATCAGGCGGCCGTAAAGCCCCTCACCGGCGGGTATCTGGATCGAACCCCCGGCAACCGAGGCTTCCTGGTTGCGCTGGAGATTTATCGTTGAATTGATGGAGATGCAGCGGGCGATGTTGCCGGGGACGTGTTCGGCGATCTCAAGGGCGATCTTCTCCCCTTCGACGGTATACGTCTCAAGCATGGTAAAGATGTTCGGGACATCCTCGGCCGTGGCAAACCGCACGTCCACGACCGGACCCTGGACCGCGACGATCCTGCCCTTCGCCTGCTGATTTATGCCGCCCTCGCGCATCGCTTTCCCTCTTAACTTACGTACAGGAGCCGCGCACTGAAAAGCTCCCGCATATTCCGGTCAATAAGCTCATGGCGCACCTTAAAATACTGGAGCTTGAGTTTCCCGTCCATGTCCCTGATCTTCTGCAGGCTTTCCTCAAGATGCACATAGCGCGCGGCAAACTCAGCCAGGCGGGAAAGCCCGAAGATCTCGTAGAATTTATGCCCCATCCACAGGTACACCAGGTATTCGATCGTGTCATCCAGGCTTGATTCCAAAATGACGTCCCGCACAAACCCGTGAGGCAGCGGCTGCGCAGGGGCGGGGACGAACGGCAAAAGCGATACCGTTTCGATCCGCTGCAGGGTAAAAGAGATCGGGCGGGGATAGACCACCTTCACCGTCTCATAAGCTCCGGTAAGGGTCTTATTGATCACGTAATCCCTCATCTGCAGAGCCTGTTCGTAGCGCTGTTCGTCCTGTATCCCGGGAAAGGCCACAAACGGCACCTTAAAGTCGCTTGCGTACGCCTTGCCGCGCTCTCCGATGACGATCAGCTGCCCGGGTTTTTGCTCAAGCTCGGAGATCGCGCGGTTGATCACCTGCATGTTCAGCCCTCCCAGGAGCCCGCTGTCGGAGGTAACCGCGATCACCGCCTGCTCTTTTTTTGCCGGCCTTAAGAACGGATGGGTCGCCATGGGAAAATCGATAAGGTTCATAAACCCGTCCACGGCAAGCTGGAATTTTTCGAAGATCTTAAGCTTCTGCTCCAACGCGCGGTATTGCGAGACGGCGATGTTCTTGAGCACTTCAATGAGCGAAGCAAGCCCCCGGTTAAACTCCATGTCCTTCTTTAAGACCGAAAGTGTTTTCATCGGATAAGGTCGTTCAGATATTCTTTCAGGCAGGACTCAAGCTTCGTCTTCATCTCATCCTGAAGGTCCCTGCCCTCACGCAGGCCCGTAATATACTCCGGGTAGCGCGTGCGTAAAAATTCCAGGATCTCGAACTTAAACTTCCGGATCTGGACGGTAGAAAGGTCGTCCAGGATCCCTTTGTTGAGCGCGTAGAGGTATACCACCTGCTCTTCAAGGCTCACCGGCCTGTTCTTGTCCTGCACGATAAGCTGGTTTATCGCCTCACCCCGCTTAAGCCGTGCCT
>JAQTNB010000116.1 GCA_028714055.1 Candidatus Omnitrophota bacterium | reverse complement strand
GCGGGCATCGTATTGACGCTCGTCGGAAACAGCGTGCTGCGCCGGGTGCTTGCGCAGCTGGCCTTGGCAGCGGTCTTAATAGGGGGGATCGCGGTTTTTGCGCGGACGCCTTCGCCTCTTGACGTCGCGCTTATCGGGAATTTTGCGCTGCGCCTCGGGTTTTCTCCTTTGTCGTTGCTGGTCATGGTCTTCATCGATCTTTTCGGGCTCCTGGTTTCCCTCTATTCCTGTTCTTACCGCCGCGTAAGCGAAAGCCCGTTGTATTTTTCCTTCATGCTCTGGCTTATCGCGTTCTCAAACCTGGTATGCATGTCGTCGGATTTCCTGCTTTTGGTCTTTTCCTGGGGAGCGACGCTTACATTGTTGTATGCCTTCCTGCGTTTCGGCTCAGGGGAGAGCGCTGCCAAGGCGTTGACTGTGGTGGGTTTGGGGGATTTCGCGCTGCTTTTGGGCGTATGTATATATATTGCCTCTTCAGGCTCGGCCCTGATGCCGGCCCAGGGAGGCCTGGCGTTAAACAGCCCTTTGCACTGGGCGTCATTCATTCTCATGCTGACAGGCGCGTTTGCCAAGGCAGGATGCGGGCCGCTGCATACCTGGATCCCCGCGGCAAGCGAAAGCGCGCCGCTGCCGGTCATGGCGATACTGCCGGCTTCGCTGGATAAGTTGCTGGGGATCTATTTTCTGGCGAGGATCTGCCTGGACTTTTTTGCGCTGACGCCTTTTGCGTATGCGCTCCTGCTTATGGTCGGAAGCCTGACCATCATCTTCGCGGTGATGATGGCCTTGATTCAGCACGACATGCGCAAGCTCCTGTCGTTTCATGCCATCAGCCAGGTCGGGTATATGGTCCTAGGATTCGGCACGGGGGTCCCCCTGGGGATCGCCGGCGGGATATTTCACATGATCAACCACGCGATCTACAAGAGCGGCCTTTTCCTTACCGCCGGTTCCGTCGGGCAGGAACGCAAGACCTTCGAGCTTTCGCGCCTCGGAGGGCTGGGGGCGCTTATGCCGGTGACGTTTTTTACGGGTCTGGTCTTTTCTTTTTCCATTTCCGGAGTCCCGCCGCTGAACGGCTTTGCTTCCAAATGGATGCTTTACCAGGGCGTTTTGTCCGGGTTTTTGAGCGCCTCCGGGGGCTTTTTAAAAGGGGTGCACATCTTTGCCATACTCTCCGCGATGTTCGGCAGTATCCTGACGCTTGCCAGTTTTATCAAGTTTATCCACGCGGTATTCCTGGCAGAAGAACGGCCCGCCTCCGATAATGCGGGAGTAAAAGAAGTCCCGCTTTTAATGCGGGCCCCGGTATGTGTCCTGGCAGGGCTCTGTATCCTCCTGGGTCTGGTGCCTCAATTTTTTGTCGCCAGGTTCATTTCCCCGGCGCTGGGGGGCGCGGCCAGGTTGGCCGGAGCCTGGAACAGCCTGTTTTCCTGCATGTTGCTTGTCTCAGCGCTTGCCGTAGGGGCCTTTGTCTGGAAGGGCTTAGGCAGGAAGCAGAGCATCAGGCAGGACGCCATGTTCATCGGGGGAGAGCCGGCTGTTTTTGATCCGCGTTTTCCGGCAACGGAATTCTACCGGACCGTAGAAGATATGCCGTTGATGCGCAGGGCCTACGCGTTTTTGAAGTCAGAGGTTTTTGATATCTATTACGTTGTGCAAAGGCTAGGGCGGACCCTTGCCTACGCGTTATTCATATTCGTGGACCGGGCTGTCGATATCCTGACGGTTTCCGTGGGTTACTGCACCCTGGGAGCAAGCTGGGTTCTGCGGCAGATGCATTCCGGGGTGCTTGACCTGTACCTTTCCTGGGGGCTGCTCGGGTTGATCGTGCTGTTGTTCGTACTGATGGGGCGATAGATGCTGGAACATCATGTAATCATCCTGTTGATGATAGCCGGGGCGATCGTGGCCATGGAGCTGGAGGACATGCTTTCCAGCGTCATCGCGCTGGGCGCGGTCGGCATCGGCCTGACGCTTGAATTCCTGCTTTTGCGCGCGCCTGACCTGGCGATCACGCAGCTGGTGGTCGAGATATTATCGCTGATCATCCTGATCAGGGCGACTGTCGGGGTGAAGCTTCCTCCCGAGAAGGTCAAAGGGCGTATCGGGTATTTTCTTTTTGCGGTAGTCTTTGTCGTGGCGTTCCTGGTTTTCAGTTACCGCGCGTTGGGGGCGCTCCCGGCTTTCGGTTCGCCAATAATGAAGATGGGCAGCCTCTATGTGAAAGAGGCGCTTGCAAAAACAGGGGCCGCCAATATAGTCTCGGCGGTCATCCTGGATTTCAGGGGATATGACACGCTGGGAGAGGCCACGATTCTATTCACATCGGTCATCGGTGTTTTGGCCATCGTGCGTAAAGTAGGGAGAAAACCATGAGGCAGGAAAGCGGCATGACCTTGATCGTCAAGCGCATCACCAGGATCACGGTGAGCCTGATCTTCCTCTTCGGCGTCTATATCATGCTGCACGGGCATCTTACTCCCGGCGGAGGATTTGCCGGCGGGGTGATCATCGCGCTCTCGTTTATCCATCTGGTGCTTGCCTTCGGCAAAAAGGCGGCGCTCAAGCGTATCAGCGAAACGACTATCTCGGCCTTTGAATCCATCGGAGGGGTCTTTTTCTGGAGCATAGCGCTTGGAGGGCTTTTGTTCTCGGGGGTGTATTTTTTGAATTTTCTTCCCAAGGGTGAGGCGTTTAGCCTGTTCAGCGCCGGGACCATCGTGTTTTGTAACATCGCCATTTTCCTTAAAGTCGGGGCAGGGCTGTTTGCCATCTTCGTTGCGCTGGCGTTTTTAAGGATGCCGGATGAGAAAGAAGAAGGGGGGAAGGCGGCATGAGCCTCTATGCCTTGTGTTTCATACTCTTCAGCATCGGTTTGTATTGCCTGCTGGTCAAAAGGAACCTGGTAAAGAAGATCATCGGCCTGGGGATCGCGGAATACGCGGTCAACCTCTTTTTTATACTCCTTGGTTTTAAAGAGAATGCCGAGGCCCCGATCATAGATAAATATGCCGCGACGCAGAATTTTGTGGACCCCTTGCCTCAGGCGCTTATCCTGACTTCGATCGTCATCGGCCTGGGGGTAATGGCGGTAATGGTGGCGATCAGCGTCAGGATCTACGAGAAATACCGGACATTTGACATACGCGAGATACGGCGTTTAAAAGGATAAAACGATGATACCGTTATTTGTGGCGATACCGTTGGGGGCGGCTTTTATCATACCCCTTATTTCGAAAATACGGGAGGGTTCTGCCCGCTGGATCGCGGCCGGCTCAGCCCTGGCGCTTTTATGCCTTTCGGTCTCTTCCCTTTGGTGGGTGAGAAAGGGGGTCCTGGTCTATTCGGTCGGGGGGTGGAAGCCGCCGTTCGGCATTTGCATGGTGTTGGACCACCTGAGCGTGCTGATGCTGCTGGTCATTAACCTGATCGGGTTCCTTGTGTTGTTGTATTCGCTGGATTACATCAAGAAGTACACGGCGCCTTCCTTGTATTACACGCTTTTTTCATTGCTGCTCGCCGGGTTAAACGGCCTGGCTATCAGCGGAGACTTATTTAATCTTTTCGTATTCCTGGAAATCGCCTCCATCTCCAGTTATGCGCTGATCGCCTTCGGTACGGAAGCCGAGGAACTGGAGGCGTCCTTTAAATACCTGGTGTTGGGCAACGTCGCTGACCTTTTGATACTTTTTGCCATCGGCGTCCTTTTCGGCAGGGCTTCTACCCTGAACATGGCAGACCTCGCCCGTTCACTGCAAAGCATATCGTTGACAGATCCGGTGCTTTACGCTGCGGCGCTTTTTATCGTGGGTTTCGGCCTTAAAACGGCGCTGGTGCCGTTCCATGCCTGGCTTCCCGATGCCCATCCTGCCGCGCCCGCGCCCATGTCGGCGATGCTTTCGGGCGTCGTCATCAAGGTGGTAGGCGTCTATGCGCTTACCAGGGTGATCTTTAGCGTCATCGGTATAACCCCGCTTATTTCTTCGGTGCTTATGTTCCTGGGTATCGTCTCGATGGCAGCCGGCGTCCTCTTGGCGATAGGGCAGTGGGATTTTAAAAGGCTCCTGGCGTACCATTCCATCAGCCAGATCGGATACGTTGTTTTCGGTATAGGCCTCGGAACACCCCTTGGCGTTGCCGGAGGGCTTTTCCATTTATTCAATCATTCGCTCTTTAAGTCGCTTTTATTCCTGAATTCCGGGGCGGTGGAACATGCGACAGGCACGCGCGACCTGCGTAAGCTCGGCGGCCTCTGCCGCACCATGCCCGTTACTTCCGCGACCTCTTTAGTCGCTTCGCTTTCCATTGCCGGCGTGCCTCCTTTATGCGGTTTCTGGAGCAAGCTGCTGATCATCATGGCGGCGTTTCAGGCAGGGCATACTATCGGAGCTGTGGTGTGTATCCTCACGGCCCTGGTGACGCTCGCTTCTTTTTTGAAGGTGCAAAAATTTGCTTTCCTGCGTGCTGCCGAAGGGTTGTGCAAGGGTGCGCGCGAGGTCCCTTTTTTCATGCTTGCCGGGATGGTGCTTTTGGCGCTGTTGTGTATTGCAGCAGGTGTGTTTTTCTCGCCGTTCCTGGAATTGGTGATTACGCCGGCCGCCCAGGTGATCCTGGAGGGCAGGCGTTACGCGGGATTTGTGCTCGGAGGGTAGGTTGCGAAAACGTTCGCGTCTGGTGACATTCCTGATTTCGCTGGCAATGTGGCTGCTCCTGTCGTTCAGTATCGACTGGCAGCACCTGGCGACGGGGTTTGCCGTTTCGCTCCTGGTGGCCCTCACTATGGGGGATATGTTCACCGAGCAGGCCTTCAAATGGTTTGAGCCCAAGCGCTACCTGTGGTTCCTGATCTATGTGCTGGTATTTTCCTGGGAATGCCTCAAGGCGAACCTTGACGTGGCCTGCCGGGTTTTGCAT
>JAQTNB010000115.1 GCA_028714055.1 Candidatus Omnitrophota bacterium | reverse complement strand
TCAACGCCCAGCAATCCGAACCTCGGCGCAAAGCCCTTATCCCACTCAAAATTGTCCATCAGCGACCAGTAAAGGTAGCCTATGACGTTGACGCCTTTTTTCATGGCGCGGTGGATGCTTTTCAGGTGCGCGTAAATATACCTCCAGCGTAAACGGTCATCGGGCGTGCAGATGCCGTTCTCCGTTATCATCACCGGCAGGCCATAGCGCTTAAGCTCCAGGAGCACGTCATGCAGGCCTTTGGGATAGATCTCCCAGCCCAGGGAATTTTTCTCGCGCGGATGGCGCTTGTCTTCTCCGACGTCAACGGCAATATTGGCTAACCCGAATTTTTTCAGGTCAACCACCTGCCGGGAGTAATAATTGACCCCGATAAAATCCAGAAGCTTGGGCCGCAGCATATTTTTCTTCAGTATCCGCTCAAGCAGCCCCAGGTTATATACCCTGTCCCTGACAAAAGCCGCGAAGCGGTTTTTCAGGGACTTACGAAGAGGCACAAACGCCATTACATTATGCGCGATGCTCACGGCCGGCTCGCAAAGCTTCGCTTCCTTATAGGCCGCGTGTATCAGCCGGTAAGCGCCGATATGCGCCGAAACCAGGTTTTCCTCCACGGCCGCCGCTTTCAAATATGATTTCTCCTGAGGAGGCCATACTCCGAAAATATAGGCGTGCGAGAGATATATCGTCGGCTCGTTTATGGTGATCCAATAATGGACGTGCCGCGCGAAAGCGCGGACCACTACCTCGCAATAACGCAGGAAATAGCAGGGCGCGCCGGGCCGCTCCCAGCCCCCTTTTTTACTGAACCACAGGGGATTGGTAAAGTGGTGCAGGGTGACTAAGGGCTCGATATTGCGGCTTCTTAAAGCGAGGATCACATCCAGGTAATGCTTTAATTCTTTCCGGGAGAAGCGCCCTTCCGCGGGTTCAATACGGCTCCATTCAATAGAGAAACGGTGGGCATTATGATGGAGGCGCCTGGCGAGGTCAAAATCCTTTTTATACAGCTCGTAGTGGCGGCAGGCTGCGCCGGACTGCTCCTTACCGGCCTTCTTTTCCCAACGCCACCAGTCGGCGTTGACGTTGCCCCCTTCCACCTGATACGCGGAGGCCGCCGCACCCCAGAGAAAATCACGCGGGAATCGCATCATGGCCCAATTATATCATAGAGCCGCACTTGACGCAGTATCTAAAACAGTATAGATTATATACATGGTATCCCTGGTCAAGTTGATCAAGAAAACCTCCAAGATGATCCATCCCCGCGAACGCTCGGTTGTGATAAGCAATGTCACATCCCTGTCGGTGCTGCAGGCTATCACCTACCTCCTGCCGGTGGTGATCCTGCCGTATCTATTCAGGGTGCTTGGGCCGGACAAGTTCGGGTTGATCGCCTTCGCCCAGGCCTTTATCCAGTATTTTATAATCCTCACGGATTACGGGTTCAGCATCACCGCGACAAAAGAGATCTCCCTGTGCCTCAATGAGCATAAAAAAGTATGCGACGCGTTCTCTTCCATCCTGACGGCAAAGATCGCCCTGGCCTTTGTAAGCCTTCTGGTGCTCTGCGCCGCCGTGTATTTCATCCCCAGGTTCCGCGATGACTGGATGGTATATATCTTCAGTTTCGGCGCGGTAGTGGGAAGCACGATCTTTCCGCTCTGGTTCTTCCAGGGCACGGAGAAAATGCAATATATCGCCAGCCTGAATATTGCCGGCGGAGTGATCTTGACGCTGCTTATTTTTATCTTTGTGCGGGGGCCGCAGGATTACCTGGTGGTGCCGATCGCGTATTCAATCTCGTCATTGGTCACCGGGCTGCTCGGCCTGCGCCTGGCTTTCCGGAAATTCGGGGTATCGTTTCAATTGCAGGGGTATCGGAGCTTAAGGCAGCAATTGCGGGTCGGCTGGGATATCTTCATCTCCATCGCGGCGATCAACGCCTATACCTCTACCCGTGTTTTTATCCTGGGGCTGCTTACCAATAATGCCATCACCGGGTTCTATTCCATGGCGGAAAGGATCGCCAATGCCTGCCAGACATTTCCCTTGTATAGTTTTACCCAGGCGCTTTTTCCCCGCCTGACCAAAATATACCAGAAGAACAAAACCAAGGCATTTCAATTCATGCAGAGGATGCAGCAGATAACTACATACATCGCCTCCCTCTGCCTCCCCTTAATATTCATCTTCGCCAACCCCATCATCAGGATTGCCTGCGGAGGCGATTTCGATGAGGCAATCATCTCCTTAAGGCTTTTGCTCGTCGGGGTATACCTCGTGAGCATCAACGCCTTCCGCGTCCAGTTCCTGCTTGTCTGCGGCAAAACGCATATTTATTCACGGATCCACGTTATTATGGCAATAGTGGGCCTTCCCCTGCTTTTTCTCCTGATCGATTCTTTCTCTTATAAGGGGGCGGCGATCGCCTCCATCGCGATCGAGGCGGGGATTTTTATTATCACCTATTTTACCGTCAGAAAGCTCTCCTTTTCCTGAAACGCTTCCCGTGTTTCCGGAGAAAAACCGCCCGGCAAATGCCGCCGGGCGGTTTTTTATGCCCGGGCAGTTAAGCGTTTTGCCGCAAGGTGGAAAAAGGTCAATAAAAAACGGAAAAAGCCGGTTTACAAAAAACGGGTTTACTATATGCTTTGGATAGGGTGGGAAAAGAGCGCCTATGCGTAAAAAAGTAATGATCGTTGAGGACGACAAGGAATTCATCGATGAGCTGACGAATAGCCTGCTCATGGATGGCTATGAAGTCATCCCGGTCAGCAACTCCAAGGAGGCCCTGCGCACGGCAATCAGGACGAAGCCGGATGTTGTCCTGCTTGACATCGTCATGTCGGGAAAAAGCGGATTCCAGGTTGCCAGCGACATCGTGTATTTTTCCGGGCTCGACGATACCTCTATCATCATAATGACCGGGCGCTTTGAAGAAAGATACGATACCTTGATCCGTTTATGCGGTTTTAAGGGGCTGCTTAGAAAACCGTTTTCTTATCCTGACCTTCTTTGTAAGATCGGCTCCGCAAATAATTAGAGCATACCTAAAATCCCCGCCAGCCCGGCAATCTAACGGCATACCTACAGAGGTAGAAAATAGTCCATAAATTAAGGCCTTAAGCCCTTCACAAAAATCTTCGTTTTATTATGATGTGCGCATGAAACCTGGCATTGCGTTTATCGCCTTCATAAGCCTTTTGTCCCCGCCTCCCTGCTTTGCCGCGCCGGGTCCGGAAACCTACAAGCCATTGAACGTGTTGGTAAGCAAGGAACAAGCGGTGAACCACGGGGAAACTTTTGTGATCAGACAAGAGATGTTCAAAAGAGGCACGGTCCTGGTAAGCGGGCCCAACCGCGCCGACGGCATGATAGCGGACATGTTTAGGGCCGAAGGCATAGGAACGCTTGGGGGGTATTTGCAGTGGCTCAAGAAGAATGTGCGATATAGGCCGGATGATTTTGAGGATGACTGGGCGCTGCCGGAAGAGGTACTTGAGAGAAAATACGGAGACTGCGAAGATTACTCTTTTTTCAATGCCGCGGTCCTGGGGGTATTGGGCTACCGCCCGAAGGTCCTGGGGCTCTGGGGTATAAGGATATCCCCGGCCGGCCCGATAGGCAACCACGCCATCTGCGCCTTTCAGAAGGAAGGCCGATACGCGTATCTTGACAATGAGAGGCTATGGGAAACCGGAGCATCCTCCATGGAAGAGTTTAGGCGCTATATCGCAAAACACTACGCCTGCCGATCAGTTTCGGAGATCAGCCTGGACAATAAAAGCAAAAAGACTGCCCTTTCCGGCAACTAAACAAAAACCCCTAAAGCTTAACATCAGTATTATTTACTGGCGGAGTTTTCCCGGAGCAGCCAGGTCTTTCAAGAAACGCCGGACTTTTTCGGGGACCTTCAAAGACGGCTTTAATACTTTTGCGTATTTATATTCCCGGTATAAGACGTATATCTGCTGGAGCTTCTGAAAACCGTACTTTCCGGGACGCAAAACCAATGCCTCGACCCGGGGCAGCAGGCCATCGTATGCGGCTGCCAAAGAGAATAATTTATGCAGGGTATTGACCTGTGCCCGGTGCGGCACCTTTAACGGGCTTTTATAATGGTAGGTCTCATAGATATCGTCAAAACCCCGCACCAGGCGCTCTTTTATGCATAATCTTCCGAGTTCCGTCCCCGGATAAGGCATAAAAATCGTTACCGACGCGAAATCCGGCTTGAGCTTTATATTGAAGCGCAAGGTTTTGAGATCATCGTCGATTGTCGCGTGGGGAAGCCCCACCATATTGTGCGTAAAAACAGTGATGCCGTATTTTTTGAATAGATTGACGGCGCGCAGCATATCTTCCCTGCCTATGTTCCTCTTTAACAGGCTTAACCTCAGCTGATCGTTGGCTGTTTCAACGCCCAAAAAGACCTTTTTACAGCCGGCTTCTTTGAAGAGCCGCGCGGTCTCTTCTCTGACGAGGTCAGCCCTGACGGAACATATGAAAGGAAGGCCTATCTCTTTTCTGTATCTTTTTGCAAATTCGCGTAACCGCCTCAAATCCATGATAAAAATATCGTCATGGAAGTTGATGACCTCAGCGCTCCTTTTTTTCTTAAGCTCTTTGAGCTCCTGGATGATATTGGCAATGCTTCTCTGCCTGATGAGCCTGCCTTTGCCCGCGTAGATCTTTTTAAACGCGTTATTATTGCAGTATGTGCAATTAAAAGGGCAGCCTCTGCCGGCCATAACCGTATATTCTTTGTTCTGCCTGGACCTTGAAAACAATTCCCTGTCGGGTAACGCTATGGTGTCTAAGTCGTTGTTTAAGGCCCGCGGTTCATTACGGTTAGTCTTACCTTGTTTCTTTACCCAGAAATTTTTTATACGGGTTATGTCTTTGCCCTGCGCGTGCTTGGCGGTGAACGCCACTATCGCCTCTTCTCCTT
>JAQTNB010000114.1 GCA_028714055.1 Candidatus Omnitrophota bacterium | reverse complement strand
ATCGCGCCATTACCGGGGTCATAGACAGGGACAAAGGCAGACACATATGTTCCGTACTCATCAGAATACGGCCCTACGGTAAGCGGTTTTCCTGAAGAAAAAACTTCAAAAAGCGCTGCCGGCGGCTGTTCGTATAATACACCTGGTTCGGCATGCCCAAAGGAGTCAACCGGGATAGAATCCACGATAAAGACAATTTCTTTGCCGCTCCTGCCCATAACATATAACCAACGGATATGCGGGGCAGCGCCTTCCATGGACTTTAATTGCTCACGCAGGTACTGATACCCGGGTTTTTCTGTGTCCGAAGCGCCGCCCTCCAGCGTCTTGTATTCTTCGATATCCAGCGAGCGGGCAGCTATCGTAGCCTGAAGAAGGATGTTGGCGCGCTCTTCGTCTTCCCTGCCGCCGGCGACCATGTTGGTAACGGCCCAGCCGCCGGTTAAGATCACCAGGACCGCCGCAACCAGCCAACGCTCATAATGGATAAAGGGCCGGCGTTCCTGGGGATTCATGGTATTCCAGGATACCCGGCAATAATGCCAGTAAAGGCTTGTGGTCAAAGCCATGGCGCAGGCAGTCCTTAAGAGGTCGGACAAAGGCATGTTGAGCCGCGTTAAAACCGCCGGCCATAGCGTAAGCGGCGCTGCCGTTAAATTCAAAATCCCAAGCAACCCTACGCATAAGGAGGCAAAAAGTAACGGCAGCCGTTCCCGCGCCAACGGCAACGCTGCCTTCAGAAGTATGATAAAAACAAAAGCCCCGCCTAATCCGCCGAAAACATACTGGGAAAACGCCTCTGCGTTATAACGGCGCATATGGAATAAAGGCACCGCGAGCGCAAGTATGAACGGGTAGAGGAGCGGAAGAAATCTTACGCGCGCTTTTTGGGCCCGCGAAAAATTATCCCTGCCGAATTCCAGCAGAGCGATAAAAGCGGCGGCCCACAGGAAGATAGAAAATGCGCTCGCCGCCTGCCCTGCGGCAAAATGCATCCTGAAAAGATGCTGCCATTTCAGCGTGCCGAAGATAAAGGCAAAAACCCCGAAGAACCGCCAGTTAAGGCGATAGCGGGAGGCATCCTGCATATACAAACACAAGGCCCCCAGCAGGAAATACGCGGAGCCCGCGAGAAAATATATGTAATCCAGCTGATACTCAAGGGATATCCACATCGTTTTATCTTTCTACGCTACTGCCCTGAAAGGCTCTTGACCGCGGCATCCATTGCCTTGAGGTCCGCCGCGCGGATGCGCTGATTATACGGCTCAGCCTGCGCGTATTCTCCGATATCGCTATAGAACTTCGCTATATTCCTGAGGACGGTAATGGTATTGGAATGCTCCGCCCCGAAGACCTTTTCCACGATTTGCAGGTCCTGCACCAGCAGGTTTTCCGCTTCCGCGAAATTTCCTTTTACGTAATTCAATTCCGCCAGCCCCCCGAGGCACAACGCGTATTGATAACTGATCGTGCCGTATTTTTTCTCCATTATCGAGGCTGCCTTTTTATAGAAAGGCTCGGTCTCCAGGAACCGCGCCTTATCTCCCTGCAGGCGGAAACTTTCTCCCAGCCGGTACAGGCAGACCGCCACCCGCGCGTCTTCATCGCCAAAGGCCCCTTCGGTTATCGCGAGCGCGCGCTTGTAAAGATCGGCCGCCTCGGAATAAAGCTTCAAGCGTTCCTGCAGCAACATCCCCAGCGCCATCATGGACTCCGCGGTCTTGGTATGAGAGGCGCCGAAATGCTGTTCGCTTATCGCCAAAGCCCGTCGGTAAAGAGGCTCGGCATCCTGGGGCCTTCCGATCGCTTCATAGGCCAACCCCAGGTTGTGCAGTGTAATTATCAGGTCAGGGTGGTTATTCCCCTTATTATATTCTTTTGCCTGCAAGGACCTGCGTAAATACGTCTCTGCCTCAACCAACCTCCCCTGGCTATAGCAGGCAGCGCCCAGGTTGTTCAGGATATCGGCAACGTCCGCATGGTAAGGGCCCAAAGCGCCTTCCTGCACCATCAAGGCATCTTTATACAAAGAGACGGCTTGCGCGTAATCTTTCTGACTGGAATAATAGTCCGCCAGGTCCTTTAAGGACTTGGCTGTCTGCGCCGTATATTCGCCGAAGAGCTTCCTGCGGATATCAAGCGCGCGGCGGACCAGGGGCTCTGCACGGGAATAGTCCTCCTGCGCCATATAAAGCGAAGCAAGCATGCTTAATGAAGCGGCAACGTCCGCATGCTCTTTGCCCAGATATTCCTCTTGTGTTGCGAGCACTTGCGTGCACAAATCTATGGCTTCAGGATATTGCTCCTGGCGCTTGTATAGCTTGACGAGTTTTTCCATGACGGAAACCTGGTTTTTTTCGCTGTTGCTTGCCTCGGTGCGGTAGATATCGAGGGCGTGCAGGAGCAGTTTTTCGGCATTGCCGAACTTTTCCTGCGCAAGATATACTTCTCCCAGGCCTTCCGCGGCTTTTGCCGTATCCGGATGGCGTGCGCCTAAGGCCTGTTCTGCGATCGCCATCAGGCGCTGATAAAGCTTTTCCGCGTCGCTGAGCCTGCCTTCGGCAAGAGAAAGCTCTCCGAGCCCCTTAAGCAACGGCGACAACCCGGCGCTGCTGCTCCCCAGCAGCCCTTCCTTGACTGCCAATGCCTTTTCCCAGGCAGAGCGCGCATCCTTGAATTTTTCCTCCCTGAAATACACGGTCCCCAGGTATTCCAGGGTAGAGGCAGTTTCAATGTTCTGCTCGCCCAACGCCTCGGTATAAACCATTAGAGATTCCCGGTACAGATCTTCTGCCTGCTGGAATTTTTCTTGCGAACGGTAAAAATCAGCGACCTCCCGTATATACGCGGCCAGGGCAGGGTCCTTGCCGGAAAGCCTGCTCCGTTTAATGCTCAGTGACCGCTCAAATAACGGCTCGGCTTCAAGCGGCCTGTTCAATGCCACGTAAAGCTCAGCCAACCCGGCGCAAACCCCGGCGATCCTTATTTCATCCTTCTCTGCCAGGCTGTCTTCAATATTCAGCGCGCGGCGGTAAAAAGACTCTGCTTCATCGTATCTTCCGATTATCGCGTATATGTCGGCCAGGCTCTTTAAAACCACGGCAACCTGCGGATGCATAGGCCCATACCTGGTTGTCTTAAGGTCCAGGATATGCAGGTAAACAGTCTCAGCCGCCAGGTAATCCCTGGCATCCATATGCTCCCGGGCCTTTCCATCCAAATCTTCTGTTATATCAAGCGCGGGGTCTTTTCCCTGAGGGGATAGGTCTATTGAGCCTGCGTGTTTGGCAGGCGCGGGAGTCACACCAACGAATGACGGCTTCGGGGTTTCTTTAACAGGGGATGCGATAACTGTTTTTTCAGGCTTCTTGCCGTCGCTGCTGCTTTTGCCCCGCTTGCTCAGGATAAGGAGCGCGAGCGCCGGAAGGGAGACTAAAAGGACTACCCAGACAATGATCTTTGGATAGGCGCTCGTGCCTGAGGCTGCGGCGGTCATTCCGGGATGCGCCGGCGCAAAGTTTTCCGGCTCTCCATCCTTAACTTCCTCAAGCGAAATAACGGTCAGTCCGTCCTGGTAAAGCTGATCCAGGGCCTCCTGGCTGCTGGGAGCTTCAATAAAGCCCTGTTGGGCAAGCGCTTCTTTGTCTTTTGCGCGATACTTGAACTTCATCTATTCAACCTTGTTTTCCTGTCCGGCTTTTGCGACGATCTCTGCCAGGGCCTCCCGGACCTCTTGCGGCTGCAGCTCCATCTCCCTTTTGCAAATCTCCAATATACGCGGATGGCGGACAGCGTCGTACATAAGGTTTACCCTGGCAGACTCGGCAATCGCCCTGGGGTCTTGAATGCCTAATTCCCCATTATAAGGTTGCGAGAGGCCGGAAAGCGTACCGATAATCTTTACGATGTAGCGCTCATCGCCGCCGGCAAAAAATGAGCCCCAGCATACTTCCAGGGCTCCGGTATTGTCAATCGGGGTCTCCAGTATATCCAGGTAGGCTTGAGCCAATAATTCCCCGATGAACTGGGCGGGCCCGGGCTCGCTTTTTTCCCTGATCTTTTCCAGGGTCTGTTGGCCGGCAGGGGATTTTGAGAAATTCAGGGCTATCCAAAGGTAGCGTTTCTGGGCTAAGGTTAGATCCTCCAACTCCTCGAACCAGGCGTCGATCTTATCCGGATTTCGGGCAAATACCATACTGAGGAACCCGGCGGCAAAGGCAGCCTGCGCGTCCTGCTCGTCAAACGCCCCCTGCCTGAACATCTCCCTGATAGCCGTGACAACCGAAGCGGTATCTTTATGCTCGTAGTAATGCGTCACCCATTCCGTAAGCCCTGCGGGCGTACTCAGGTCATAGGTTTCTGCGGCACTCCGGCCGCATACGCATAGAAAAAACAAAACCAAGGACAGACACACAACAAAAAGGCGCTTCTTACCGAAAAGAAGCGCCGATTGATCATGTACTAAATTCTGAATTTTCTGCAGGAAGTATCTTTTCACCGACTTCCTATCTTTCGCCATGCAAACTCCGGCGGGACGATTTTGCCTTTCTTCCAAAATAAGGCAAGTTGGAATGTAGGTGATACAACCGCCTTTCTAATACCTCAATCCCGCTTCATAAGAAGTGGTAAAATTTTCTACGAAAATTTTACCACATTCAGCGGGACGAATTTGCCACTGTTCGATGAGAGCAAATTCAGCGGAGAGGCAGGTCTATGAACGAACATACCAGACCGCCTCTCTAATACCTCAACCTCAACTCGTAAGCAGCTTCAAAATTTTCTGGCACGAAGTGCCAGGAAATTTTGAAGCACTCGTTGAGGCGATTTTGCCTGCTTTCTAGACTATCGGCAAAATCAGCGGAGAGGCAGGTTGGGACGTAGGTGATACAACCGCCTCTCTAAACGCAAGTTACGGAGAGGCAGGTTGGGACGCAAATGAAGCAACCGCCTCTC
>JAQTNB010000113.1 GCA_028714055.1 Candidatus Omnitrophota bacterium | reverse complement strand
ATTACCTGAAGTCCGGCGAGCTCAAGAGCCTGGTCTCCGCTTTTTACCTTCCATATTTGCAGGTCAACGAAGCGGCGAATGTCATTACCATCACCGCCTCTGCGGATATGGCAAAGCGCATCAAGGAGGACCTGCTGAAATTTGACCTGCCTCCCCGGCAGATCATGATCGACGCGGTGATCGTGGAGCTTACCGAGGAAGGGAAAAAGTCTCTGGGGGTCGACTGGGGCCCGATGCACGACGGTGGGTTTAGCGTCTATCCTCCATCCCGGCCCGCTGATACAGGTGTCAAAGAAGGCGCCCGGCGCCAGGAGGAGGGCTTGAGCGGCGAGCTCTTGGCGAGCATCAACAAGCTCATACCGTTGGGCCAGGCCCGGGTAAAGGCCAATCCTCATTTGACGACGCTGGAGGGAAAACAGGCGGAGATCTCCGTCGGCAGGGAAGAATATTACCTGTTGAACGCCGGCCAGGCAAACAACGCATACTACGCGCTTCAATCGATCGCAACGGGCGTCGTGCTGACGATCACCCCGTATGTCGACGAGCAGAGGCAGATAACCGTGGAGATCTCTCCGGAGGTAAGCGAGGTGTCCGGCAAAGGGGCGGCAAAGCTCCCGATAGTGACCAGGCGCTCCGCTGCGACCTCGGTGCGGGTCAATGACGGCCAGACTATCGCCATCGGCGGGCTGGTCGAAGAACAGGTAGAGCAGAAATCAAGCCGTTTTTCCAAACGCAAAGAAGCCGCCGGCGAGCACCGGGAGATGGCCATTTTTATCACTCCCTACCTTCTGGAAGGCGACCGGAAGGCCGCACCGATAAAAAATGACCTTTCGCTGGCAGGGGAGGTCTCCGTAGGCGCTCAGGCGGGGGAAGAGCCGGTGAAACAATATTACCTGCAGGTGCATAAGATCATCGAAGAAGCCAGGAAGCTGCCGGAGCTTGAAACGCTGCTCCAGGGAGCACCGAGGGAAGTAACGGTTGAGCTGACGCTTTTTTCGACCGGCCGGGTCCAAAGCGCGCGGGTTTTGAAGACCTCCGGTTCGGCATTTTTGGATATGCTGGCAACGAAATCCATCGAAGACCTTTCTCCTTTTCCTCCTTTCCCGGATGAAATAAAAGGTTCGAGCATTACGTTCGTCGTCCCGCTCAGATACGAAGAATAACCGTTTTCGTTCACCAGGGGCCCTAAGACCCGCGATGCCTCTCTATGAATATCGCTGCCTTGATTGCGCAGCCACATTCGAGTACCTCCTCCGCCAAAGCAACGAGGAAGTCGCCTGTCCGCGTTGCCGGGGCTTAAGGCTTCAGCGGCTGATCTCGACGTTTGCCTTAGCGGGGGAAAGCCGGGGATCGTCGCGTTGCGGCGGCTGTTCGACGCATAATTGCAAGGAGTGTTCCGGTTGACCATGGTTACCAAAAAAAGCGTCATCTCCCTGACCAGAAAATTGATCGGCATAGATTCCCAGAACCCCGGCGCACATGAGGCGGCAATAGCCGGTTTTGTCAAACGCTACCTCGCGCAGTGCGGGCTCAAAACCAGGATTTACGAATTCAGCAAAGGACGCGCCAATGTCGTCGCGCTCTTCAAGGGGAGGAAGGGAAAACATTCCCTGCTCGTTACCCCTCATCTGGATACGGTCCCGGCGGGGAAGAACTGGACGTATCCTCCGTTTGCGGGAAGCTTAAGCCGCGGGCGCCTCTATGGGCTGGGCGCCACCGATTGTAAAGGCAACCTTGCCTGCGGCCTGGAGGCTATACGCAGCATGGTTGAGGAGGGTGTGCGGCCGGATTATGACATTGTTTTTGCCGCTACCGCCGACGAAGAAAGCGGTTCGACCCTCGGGCTTGAGCCGTTGTTGCAACGGCGGCTCCTTCGGCCCGATGCCGCGCTGGTCCTGGACGCGGATGACTTCGACGTTATCGTCGCCCAAAAAGGGCTCATACATCTGAAGGTGAAGATCTTCGGCAGGAAGGCGCACGGCGCATATCCCTGGCTCGGCAGGAATGCCATCGATGAAGCGGTATCGGCCCTGCGGGGGCTCAAGGCAGGCCTTTTTGCCCGGGGATGCAATAAATATCACAAGTATTTACGGCCGCCGACGCTTAACATCGGCACGATCTCCGGCGGAGACAAGGTCAATGTGGTGGCGGATTGGTGCGAGTTCCAGATCGATTGCCGGTTTCTCCCCGGCACGCCGGCGGCGTTTCTGCTCGCCCGGATAAAAAGCATCGTGCGAAAATACGCGCGTAAATTCAGCGTCGAAGTCGAAGGGGTCCAGCAGCCGTTCTCAATCGAGAGCAAACATCCGCTTGTGCAGGCGCTCGCCCGCGCGATACGGCGCCGAAGGCCCAAGGCTCTGATCACCGGTTCGGAAGGGGCTACCACGATCAGTTTCTTTCAGCAGCGCGGGATCCCGGCCGTTGCCACGGGGTTCGGCTGCGGCGGCTGCGCCCACATTGCCGACGAATTCGCCGCCACTGAAGACCTTTACCAGGGAACGCTTGTGTTGGAAGAATTTTTTAAACGATACAACCCTTTCGGGGGGACTTTATAAGGAGCGTGATACATGGAAGGAGTCGAATTCCGCAAAAAACCGCTGTTGAAAAACGCTACGCTAATCTGTGCCTGGCCGGGTATGGGGGATGTCGCTTTTAAGGCGGCATCGTACCTGGCGGAACAGCTGAAGGCCGAGCCGTTTGCCGAGATACCCGCCGACGATTTTTTCTACTTAACCGGCAACGTCATCCAGGACGGCCTGGTGCGGCTTCCCGAGCTGCCGTATAGCAGATTTTTGTTCTGGAAAAACCCCGCGGCAAAAAGAAAGGGGAGGCTGCGCAATGTCTTCTGCGATACCTGCGCCGGTGACCTGGTGATATTTACCAGCAACGCCCAGCCCGACCTTACCAAGGCCCAGGATTACTGCGCGCGGATCATCGCGGTAGCCCGCGCCATGAAAGTCAAAATGGTGGTTACCTTGGCAGCGATGCCCCAGCCGATAGAGCACACCCAGCAGCCGGCGGTCTGGTTTGCCGGGACCTCCTCCGGGGTCAACGAGCATTTCAAGAAATATAATCCCAGCGTTTTGCAGGACGGCCAGATCAGCGGGATGAACGGGCTGTTTCTGGGGATGGCAAAACGCGCGGGGCTGGAGGGGTTTTGCCTGTTGGGGGAGATCCCGCTGTATACCATCCAGATAGAGAATCCCAAGGCATCGCTTGCCGTATTGAAGCTGTTGACCGCGATGCTGCATATCGACGTGAGCTTCGAGAGCCTCCTCTCGCAGGTACGGACTATCGATGCGGAGATCAATAAGCTGCTGGATTACCTGAAGGTCGGCTCATCCGGCCAGGCGGGCCCGATAGGGGAAGATGAGATCGAAAAGATCAAAAAGACCCTCAGTCAGCTGACCAAGCTCCCGCTTTCCATGAAAGAGAAGATCGAACGCCTCTTTGAACAGGCAAAGACCGACATCAGCAAGGCCGCGGAGCTCAAATTCGAGCTGGACAAGTGGAATGTCTACAAAGAATACGAGGACCGCTTTCTGGACCTTTTTAAACGCACGGAGGATACCAGCAATTGACGAAGCTCCCGCAGGCACCTGAAAAGGACAAGGTTCCTGCCTCCGGCGGCACTCCGGCAGAGGCAGGGATCAAGGCGGTCATCTTTGACCTGGGCAGGGTGCTTATTGATTTCGACCACCGGATAGCCGCGCGCAGGATCGCCCGTTTTTGCTCTTTGAGCGAAGAGGAGATCTACGCGCTTTTCTTTGATTCGCCGGTGACCGGGCTTTTTGAAGAAGGCAAGATCTCCCCCCGGGATTTTTTTCTCGAGGTAAAAAAAATCCTTTCCGCCGGCATGGATTACGGCGAATTTGTCGCCGCCTGGAACAGCATATTTTTCATCAGCGAGAAAAACAGGCGGGTGCATGAGCTTATCCGTTCCCTGCAAGGGGGGTATCAGCTCATCCTGCTCACCAATATCAACGCGCTGCACCTGGAATTTATCGCTCAGGAATTCTCCCTCTTTGAGCCTTTTGGGGCGGTTATCGCTTCCTGCCGGGAAGGGGTACGCAAGCCCGACCCGCTGATCTATCAGGCAGCCCTGCGCGCTGCGCATGCCCTCCCGCAGGAGGTCTTTTATACCGACGACAGGCCCGAGCTTATCGAAGGCGCGCGCAAGCTGGGTATCCGGGGATTCGTGTTTTCGGATGCCGCACGGCTCGCCTGCGACCTTGCCGCACAGGGGGTAAAACTGCAGGAAAAATGAAACCACGCGCCATAAGCATCGGCCACGGAAGCGGCGGAAGGCTCACCCAGGAGCTGATCAAAGAGCTGCTGCTCTCCCGCCTGCGTAATCCCATCATCTCCGAACTCTCGGATGCCGCGGTCCTTCCTTACCCGGCGCCGCTTGCCTTTACCACGGATACGTTTGTCGTGCGCCCGCTCTTTTTCCGGGGCGGGGATATCGGGAAACTGGCGGTGTGCGGCACGGTCAATGACCTTGTGGTGCAGGGTGCGGTTCCGGAGTATCTTTCCCTTGCGTTGATCATGGAAGAGGGGTTGGAATACCGCATACTTCAAAAGATAGCCGATTCGCTTGCGCAGCACGCCAAGAAAGCAGGGGTGCGCTTTGTCACCGGAGATATCAAGGTGGTTGAAAAAGGCGCCTGCGATCGGTTGTTCATCAATACTTCCGGCGTCGGCCGGATCATTGCCCGTCCTCCTTTGTCGGTACGCGCTATCCGGCCGCAAGACCGCATCATCATTACCTCGGATATCGGAAGGCACGGCCTGGCGATCGCCGCAGAAAGAAACGCGATGGACGCCCGGCTGGGGATCTCAAGCGACTGCGCCAGCCTCGCCGGCCTGATACTGCCGGTGTTGAAGAAAACAAAAGGGATCCGTTTTATGCGCGACGCAACCAGGGGAGGGGTGGCAACCGTTTTAAACGAGATAGCCCAAGGCTCGGGCCTCGGGCTGAGCATCTCCGAAGCCGCCATACCGGTATCTTCTAAAGTAAAAGCGGCATGCGAGCTCTTCGGATTT
>JAQTNB010000112.1 GCA_028714055.1 Candidatus Omnitrophota bacterium | reverse complement strand
CCTGAAACCCGCGCAGGAAGGCCTGCATGTTCACCTGCTCGGTAATAGCGGTATATTTCCCCGATAAGGCAAACAAGCTGTAGGCCAGGGTCCAGGACTCGATATACGTATAATAAATAAAAATGAGCAGCGGCCCGAATATCCCGATGATGCCGACATACTTGATAAAGAGGTTCTTCTGGAGCGGGCTGTGGAATATCCCGGGGGCGGTCCCGTGCTCAAAACCGCCGCCGTAACGGCCCAGGGTCCACTCTATCCACATCAGGGGTATCCCCAGCAGGAACAGGGAGATAAAATAGGGGATCATGAACGCCCCTCCCCCGTTTGCCGCCGCCTTGGCGGGAAAACGCAGGAAATTACCCAGGCCTATGGCCGAGCCTGCCACCGCCATGATGATCCCCAGGCGCGAGCCCCAGCTATCCCTGCTTTTTGCCTTGCTCACGAAACCAACCCTCCAAATATTTCAGGGTATCGGAAACATCCGCGCTCAATTCGTCGGAGAAATTCACGGATTTGGGCTGAATAATGAGAATGATTATATCGGCCTTGAGGCTGTTTTTCAAGTAATTAATCACGACGGTCAGGGAGGTGTTGTGCGTGAAGAAAAGGTTATCGGTCTGAAAAGAGTCGCCCTCCACGACCCTAAACTCTCCCGGCTTGCCTCCGAAATCCGCGCTGTCGATAATAACGATATTATCCGGTTTCTCCCGTATGATCTTTCCGAGGTAGTTTTCCGGGGTCGGTCCGGAGTCATAGACCGTATAGGCAAGCGTGCCGCTGAGGCGCTGCGCAAGGAGCGAACCCGCGCCGTCGTCGCTGCGAAGGCTGTTGCCGATCCCCAGGATAATGACCTTACCGCTCAGGTGCGCCGCCAGATGGTCCAGCATTACGCTTACATCGACGCCAGGGCTTCCTGGATAAGGGGAAGGATGGCGGTCAGCTCATCCTTGGAGAGCCGTCCGAGCTTTGCAAAGGTAAGCTCGCCGTCGCGGTTCTTGATCTCCCGGCTGATCTGCAGTTTCTTGGGGCCGTTATTGTAGGAATAGACGCTGACCACGATCTTTCCGTTGTCCGATTCCCATTCCTTTGAAAACAACCGGTTGTCCAGGTTACTGTCGTACGGCATAAAACCTCCTGTTTAGGTGCCTGCTTCTTTTGCGTCCCTTTCAAAGACGCTTCTGATATCTCCCGGTATTGCCTTAGGTTTGAAATCCTTTCCGACGCACACCCAGGTGGTGTGCGATTCGACCAGCAGTTCCTCTCCGCGCAGGACTTCCTGCAGGAAAACAAGCGAGGACCTGCCGAGCTTCTCCACCTGCGTCGCTATCTTAAGCGTATCCTGATACCGCGCCGGCCCCTTATAGTTCATCTGCAGGCTGGCAACCACAAAATAAGTCCCTGCGTCTGCCAGGCCCTTGACCGATATCCCGCGTGCACGGCAATATTCGGTACGCCCCTCCTCCAGGTGCTCAAGGTACCGGGCGTAATATACGACGCCTCCGCAGTCGGTATCATGATAATATATGTTTTTTTCAATGTAGTGCCGTTGCCCCATGGCGCGTCAGGCTCCTTTCATGCGCAAGCCCGCTTCGATCAGCGTGGTGACAAGGAAAGACTTGAGGAAAAATATCGCCAGAAATACCAGAAGCGGAGAAAAATCGATCCCCGAACGTATGCCGAGTATCCGGCGCACCGGCGCAAGCACGGGTTCGGTAACGCGGTACAGGAACTGCACGATCGGGTTGAACGGATCGGGGCTCACCCAGCTGATAACGGCGCGGGCCAGGATCAGCCAGTAATAAACCGTTAACGCCGTGTCCACTATCTTTGCCAAAGCGATCAGGAAATTCCCGAATACGAACATATGCGCTACTCCTTGGGCTCCAGCGGCATGTCAAGCTCCTCTAAGGGCTTTTCCATATCCGCAAAGATTGTCTTTGCCAGCGTTTCCTTGGCAAAGGTGCTAGGAGAGGATACCTCGACCAGCACCAGGCCTGCGGGCTGGCTGCTTAAGAAAATGCCGACCGGCGTCGTGTCGGCCTCAGACACATACACCGCAAACATGTCCGGTGTGCGGGCGTAAATATATGAATTGATGCGCCGCAGGATCTTTTCCGTTTTATTATAACAGCTTTCATAATCCATGGCAAAGGACTTACGCAGCGCCTCGGGCCGTTTTTCTTCCAGGATCTTCGTGGAAACCCCGGCAAAGCCCTTCAGGCCTTCCGTGACCCCGGCACAGCCGGAAGCGCAGGCAAGGCCCACGATGATAACAGCCGCATATGGTAACCGGTTCATAAAGCCTCCTTGATCATTCGCTGACGATCTCTTTGATCCTTGCTAAATTCTTTCGGGCCTCAAGCTCTCCCCTGCGCGCGAATTCCGGCGCTTTGTGCAGCTCAAGCCAATGCAGCCCCCGGGTATCCGGATGGATGACCAGGTCTGCCAGCTGCGCTTCTTTCTGCGCGACCTCCGATTGCAGTATCTCGATACTGCTGAACACGATATCCAGGATATTGGTCTTGAATTTTGCCTTCAGGTACGCCAGGAGCGAAAACATGCGCCTGGCAACCGGTTTTTGCACGCCGAGGTCCTCTTTGATCTTTTCGTATTCTTTCAGCATGTCCTGCCGGGACGGGGTGACATTGACGGCAATGATCTTCCTGATCCCCATCTTTAAGAGCGCTTCCGTCGGCAAGGGATTGATCACCCCGCCGTCAAAAAGCATGTCCTCCTTGAACTTGACCGGCAGGAATACGCCCGGCATGGCGCAGCTTGCCATGATCGCGTCGACCAGCGGGCCTTTATCGATAACGCGCGATTCCTTGTGTTTGACGTCGCTTGCCACGATACGCAGCGGACACCTGACATCATGAAAGGTCCTGTTCCCGAAATGCTTTTTAAGGAAGCTGTGCAGCTTGTTGCCTTTGATAAAACCCAAAAAAGGGATGGTCAGGTCTACGAACCCCCAGATATACTTGAACTGCTTGAACTCCGAGGTGATGCGCAGGATCTCCTCGCTTGACCTGCCCGTGGCCCAGAGGCCGGCAATGACCGCTCCGATACTGGAACCCGAAATTGCATCGACGGGTATATGCTCTTCCTCGATGACCTTCAAGACCCCGATATGGCAGAAGCCGTAGGCAAACCCCACGCCCAGCGCCAGCCCTACAAGGCAATCCCCTGTCTGGCGCGCGATACGGCGTATCGCCTTGGCGTATTCCGAGTCCGGGTGGCTCAGCACCAGCCGGTCGTCTCCGGAAAACTCGATCTTCGGAAGCGTGGCGTAAATAGGCTGTCCGATAAGCTCGACCTGTTCATCGTGGGTCAGCTTTGAAAGCTTGTACTCGTTGACGATCGCCCTGATCTTTGCCGCCGGGAAACCAAAATCTACCTTAAGCCGTTCCACGAGGTTACGCGTCCGTTTAAGATCAACCTCCTCGGGGCTGGAAAGGATATTGATGATATCGGATTGATTCAGCACCTCGTAGACAAAACGGTCCATCCCCGCCGGAAGGTCAAGGATAAGATAGTGATAATCGTTGACCAGGGTGCTGACGGCTTCAAGGAGGCTGCGCACGCAGAGAGGGTTCTGTTCATCGTATGAGAAACAAGCCAGGTCCGCCCCGAAACGGCTCTGGCGCATGGAATCCTTGAACCCTTGAGCGCTTTTCGCGGGCAGGCAGAGGTCGTAAACAGGAAAGCCTTCGGCGATCTCCAGCTTTAGGGGGAGGCTGTACCCTTTATCCCGCGGGACGATATCAAGGATCGCGACACGCTTTCCCGTCTCCTGCCTGAGGCTTAAGGCAAGGTTCAGGGCATACATGGTCTTACCTACCTGGGAATAAGAACTAAAAACCGAGATGACCGTGCTTTCAAAAACGGTCTTTTGGTGCAGGTCTTTGTTCTTAAGCCTGCGGGAAAGGGTCTGGCTCAGGTCGATTGCCAGGCGCGGGATCTTTTTTAAGATGAGGCCGAAATTCTCTTTGGAGATGACAAGCAGCAGCGAGTCGTTAAGCGCCTCGGCGCTTACGGAATGCGCGTCACCGGTCAAGAGCGAGATGATCCCGAAGTATTTCCCCCGATGAAGGTATTCCAGGACATTGCGATGCTCAGGGTCTCCTCCGGTATAGATAACGATCCTTCCGGAGATAACGCAGTAAAGCGCATCCGCCGCAGCTCCCTCCCGGTAGATCAAAGCGCCTTTTTTGTATTCGGCGACCTCCGAGCGCTCCTGCACCAGCTCCCGCTCCCGCGCGGTGAGCCCGTTAAAGAGCGGGATCTCTTTTAAGGCCGCTGACTTGTCGAATGCCGTCATAATTATATGTTCCCGGTTTCACAGACGCGCGCAAGCACCCCGGCGCTCTCGCGCACCGTGCGCTCCTGCGTGCGGTAATCCACCCCGATCAGCCCGAAACGCGGGGCAAAGCCCTTGTCCCACTCGTAATTATCCAGAAGGGACCAATACAGGTACCCGAGGACCCTGGCCCCCTTTTCCATGGCGCGCTGAAGATTTAAGAGATGCGCGCGTATAAAATCGCTGCGCAGGCGGTCATCGGCGGTACAGATGCCGTTCTCAAGGATGAAAAGCGGAAAGGTATATCTCTTGGCAAGCGAAACCGCCAGTTCAAAGAGCCCCTCGGGGTAAATATCCCACCCCATGTCGTTTTTGGCGCGCGGGTGATGCCCGGACCTGCAATCGTCCCGCAAAAGGCTGCCCGGGCGCCAGCTGCGCGGCTCGGCGAGATTGCGCGTATAATAATTGATCCCCAGGTAATCCAGCGCATGATGGCGCGCCAGCCTGTCCACAAAAGCGAAATTGATGAAACGCTGCCTTAAATATACGGCAAGCCTGTTCCTGAGCGTGGGCGAACAGGGCTGGAACGCCTGCATGTTCTGCGCGATACTGACCTTGGGGGAAGGCAGGCCTTTTGCGCGGTAGATATCATGGATAAGCCGGTACGCCTGAAGGTGCGCGGATACCAGGTTATCTCCGACGCTTTTTGCCCCCGCCAGCGATTTACGCTGCGGAGGCCAGGCGCCGGTGATATA
>JAQTNB010000111.1 GCA_028714055.1 Candidatus Omnitrophota bacterium | reverse complement strand
CTCCGTCCTGAAATTTTCCTATTTCCACTCCGTGACCCTCGGCATATTCCTGGGAGTCCTGGCGCAGCTGGGCGACCTTTCCGAATCGCTGATGAAGCGCGATTGCCAGGTCAAGGATTCCGGGAATATCCTGCCCGGCATGGGGGGCGTGTTGGACCTCGCCGACAGCGTGATATTTACCGCGCCGGCGTTCTATTTTTACATGAATTTCGTGCTCTATAAACTATCGATCCAATGAAGAACATCGTGGTCCTTGGCTCTACCGGTTCGATCGGCGTCAGCACCCTTGATGTGGTGCGCAGGCTTCCCGGGCATTTTCGCGTTTTAGGCCTGGGGGCGCATAGCAATACCGGGCTCCTTGCCCGCCAGGTCAGGGCCTTTCATCCCGAGTTTGTAGTTTTAAGCGACGAGGCGCACGCGCTTAAGCTCAAGAAAACCCTCGGCACGCGCGGCCGCCTGAAATATTTTGTCGGTGCCGATGCCTACCCCCGGGTGTTCAGCGATAAGCGTATCGACCGGGTCGTGCTTGCTATCGGCGGATCAGGGGCGCTCGCGCCTCTTTGGGCCGCGGTTGAGCGGGGGATCTCTGTTGCCCTGGCAAACAAGGAGGCGCTGGTGATGGCGGGCCGCTTGATCATGGCGCAGGCGCGCAGGCATAAGGCCGAGATCATCCCCATTGACAGCGAGCAATCCGCGATCTGGCAATGCCTCTTCGGCCAGGATAAACGGGCGCTTAAAAACTTATACCTGACCGCCTCGGGCGGGCCGTTACGCGATTATAACGCCGCGAGGCTGGCCGCGGTGACCGTCAGGCAGGTGCTGGACCATCCCCGATGGAAGATGGGCAAAAAGATCACCGTGGATTCCGCGACGCTGATGAACAAGGGGCTGGAGGTCATCGAGGCGATGCATTTGTTCGGGGTCAAGCCTGCGGTGATCAAGGTGCTGGTGCACCCGGAGGCGATCATCCATTCGATGGTCGAGTTTACCGACGGGGTGCTGCTGGCGCAGCTGTCGGCGACCGATATGCGCATTCCGATACAGTACGCGCTCTCGTATCCTGCGCGGCTTCCGGGGCGCCTGGCAGGGGTTGATTTTGCAGGGCTCGGTGCCTTGCATTTTGAACAGCCTGATTTCAGGAGGTTCCCTTGTTTGGGCCTGGCATACGCGGTCGCTGCCGAAGGGGGGACCGCCCCCTGCGTGTTGAACGCTGCCGACGAGGTATGCGTTGATTTCTTCCTGCGCAAAAAAACCGGGTTTTTGGATATACCGCGCGTTATCGAAAAGGTCCTCGGGCGCCATCGCGCGCGGCAGAACCCGTCGATCAGCGATATTTTTGCTGCCGATGGCTGGGCGCGCCAGGAAGCCCTGAGCGTGTTGTCCGGCCGTCAAAAAGGATAAAAAACCTATGACTTCACTGTTGATCTTTATTTTTATACTGGGCCTGTTGATCATAATCCATGAATGCGGGCATTTCATCGCCGCCAGGCGCCAGGGCATTATGGTGGAAAAATTTTACCTGGGGTTCGGGCCCGTGGTCTACAAGCGCAAACGCGGGGAGACCGAATACGGGATCAGCATGATACCCCTGGGCGGATATGTCAAGCTTGCCGGAGACAGCGCCGGGGAACGCACGGGAGGCCAGCGGGAATACCTTTCCAAGACCCCTTTTCAGCGTATGCAGGTGATATTCGCCGGGCCCCTGGCAAATTATCTGCTCGGGTTCCTTTTTTTCTGGCTGATATTCGCCACGGGTTATCCGACGCTGACGGCTAAAGTCGGCGGCCTGGTGGAAGGGTTTGGCGCCGAAAAAGCCGGGGTCCAGGCAGGGGATGTGATCACTCATATAGACGGCCGCGCGGTCGCTACCTGGGAAGACCTGCAGGAGACAGTGCGCTCAAGACAGGGGGCAGAAACGCTGCTCATATCGTTTACGCGCGGCGGCCAAGAGATGCGATTGAGCGTCCCGCTCCGCCAGGAGCAGATGAACGATATCCTGGGTTACCGGCGCACGGTTTCGCTCCTGGGGGTCACGCCGGACACCGAAGAGGTAATAGAAGTCCGCCATGGTATGGCGGCGTCCTTTGTGTTTGCCGCGCGAAAGGTAGCGGACCTGACGGTGTTGAATTACCGAGCGCTTTTTTCCATGATCAGCGGCAGGCTCTCCATGCGCGAATCGGCCACCGGGCCGCTGGGGATCTTTTTTGTGACCTCGAAAGCCGCAAAAATGGGATTGACCGCCGTGCTGCATTTGATCGCGGTGCTTAACGTCAGCCTTGCCATCTTTAACCTTTTGCCTTTGCCGGTGCTCGACGGAGGGCACCTGGTCTTCCTGATGATAGAAAAATTGCGCGGCAAGAGCCTCAGCCTCAGGGCAGAGCAGATCATCAGCCAGGCGGGCTTAGCGCTTATCATTTCCCTGGCGCTTTTGGTGACCTATAACGATATCCTGCGCTTTTTCGGGGACAGGTTTTCACAATTACTTAAATAATGAGCATACAGCGGCGTAAAACAAAGGTCGTAAAGATCGGAAACGTCTGTATCGGCGGCAGGCACCCTGTTGCCGTGCAGGGCATGACCAAGACCCCTACTGCCGATATCCAAAGCACACTCAGGCAAATCAGTGAGCTTCAGGCTGCGGGTGCCGAGATCGTGCGGCTTGCAGTCGAAGGCCCCGAGGATGCGCGGGCGCTGCGCAGCATAAAACAGTCAAGCCCCTTACCCTTGGTCGCGGATATCCATTTCAACTGGCGCCTGGCAATCGCGGCCATTGAAAGCGGGGTAGATAAGATCCGGCTTAACCCGGGCAACATCTACCGCAGCAGGGAGGTTTCGGATATCGCGCGGGCGGCAAAATCAGCCCGTATCCCTATCAGGGTGGGGTTGAATTCCGGCTCAGTGCGCTCAAGGGCGGCAGGCAAGTCCGCGCAAAGCAAGGGCCTTATCGCCCTGATGGCAGAGAGCGCCCTGCGTTACATCCGCCTGCTTGAAAAGAACGCTTTTTACGATATTGTGGTGTCTTTGAAGGCCTCGGGTATCCCCGATACCCTTGCGGCATACCGCAGGATGAGCCGCCTTTGCGATTATCCCTTCCATCTGGGGTTGACGGCAACCGGGCCTTCTTCCGGAGGCGTGGTCAAATCGTCGATAGCAATTGGTGCTTTACTATTAGACGGTATTGGTGATACAATAAGGATATCGCTTACCGATACCCCTTTTGAAGAGATACGGGTCGCCCGGGATATCCTTGAGGCCGTAGGCGCAAGGACTTTCGGGCCGCAGATCGTCAGCTGCCCGACGTGCGGACGCTGCGGCGTGGACCTGGTGAAAATAGTCAATGAGCTTTCCCGTAAGATAGCGGCTCTCCCGCTTAAAAAGAAAGGCCCGGCGCTGCGCGTCGCGGTGATGGGCTGCGTGGTAAACGGCCCCGGCGAAGCCAGGGAGGCCGATATCGGCATCGCATTCGGCAAGGGGGAAGGGCTGATCTTCAAGTCAGGGAAACCTTTTAAAAAAGTGAGCGCCGGCGCCAGCGTCGAGGCGCTCCTGAAAGAAGCGCAAAAGATAGGCTGATCTACCCATGTTCTGGACACAAACCTTCATACCGACGTTACGGGAAGCCCCGCAGGAGGCGGAATCCGCGAGCCACCGGTTGATGCTGCGCGCGGGCCTTGTGCGCATGCTGATGGCAGGGGTGTATTCCTATCTTCCTCTCGGGTATAAGGCGCTCTGTAACATACAGAAGATCGTCCGCCAGGAAATGAACGCCTGCGGCGCGGCAGAGCTTCTTCTGCCGGCATTGCAGCCCCGGGACCTTTGGGTGCGTTCGGGCCGCGATGAAGTCATGGGCGAGGTGATGATCCGTTTCACCGACCGGCGCGGCAGGAACGTATGCCTCGGCCCCACGCATGAAGAGGTGATAACCGAACTGGTCAAGAGCCACGTCTCCTCTTACAAGCAGCTGCCGGTGGTGCTCTATCAGATCCAAACGAAATTCCGCGATGAAATAAGGCCGCGCTTCGGCGTGGTGCGGGCGTGCGAATTCATCATGAAAGACGCCTACAGCTTTGATAAGGATGAGCAAGGGCTTGATAAAAATTATAACGCGATGCACGCGGCATACCGCCGGATCTTTAGCCGCTGCGGACTCGATTTTATCAGCATAGAGGCGGATTCCGGCGTCATGGGCGGCAGCGTTTCGCATGAATTCATGGTCCCGGCGGAAAGCGGGGAAGACGCGGCATTCAGGTGCGCGGCCTGCCGCGCCGGGGTGCCTTTTGCGGAAGGCCGGTCCGCGCAATGCCCGTCCTGCGCAGGGACGCTTGAGAAAGTGAATTGTGTGGAGATCGGGCATATCTTTAAGCTCGGGACCAAATACAGCAAGACCCTGGGGGCGCAGTTCGCGGATTCCCAAGGGGCCCTACAGCCGATCATCATGGGCTGCTACGGCATCGGCGTCTCGCGGCTTCTGGCGGCGGTCATAGAGCAGAATTGCGATAAGGACGGGATCGCCTGGCCCCGCGAGATCAGCCCATACGAAGTCATCGTGCTGCCGCTGGACGTTACGGACGCGGCGATCATGGGAGAGGCAAAGAGGATCTACGATGAGCTTTCCTCCCGGGGGATCGAAACACTTATGGATGACCGGGATGAACGGGCAGGCGTGAAATTCAAAGACGCGGATTTATTGGGCATTACCCTGCAGGTCATCGTCGGCAGGGAATCCCTTAAGAACAATACGGTGGAGCTGAAGGTCCGCAAGGGGCACAAAAAGTCGAACCTTCCCCGGGAGGACCTCGCCACGCATATTCAGGGGTTGATCAATGTATAGGAACGAGCTCGGCGAAATATTGCGCGGAATAGCCGAAAAGCATTTTACCAGTCTTGGGTTTGAACTGGTTGAGCTGGTCTGCTACCGCCAGGGCAGGGACCTGGCGGTGCGTATCCTGGCGGACAGGCCCGAGGGAGGCATTACGGTCGATGAATGCGCGCGGCTGAACGCGCAGCTTGGCTCGGTTTTTGATCAGGAGGGCGTTCTGCAGGAGGCATATACCCTGGAGG
>JAQTNB010000110.1 GCA_028714055.1 Candidatus Omnitrophota bacterium | reverse complement strand
CACCCTGGCCCCCGCAGGAGGGACCATCGAAGGATTCAGGAAGGTCAAAACCGCCGGAGAGCTGCAAAAGATGCGCGAGGCAACCAGGATCGCGCGGGAAGCCCTTGAATTTTGCCGAGGTATTCTTTCACCCGGCATAAAAGAGCTTGAAGTAGCCGCTGAGATCGAACGCTTTATACGCTATAACGGCGCTTACGGCCCGGGCTTTGAGACCATCGTGGCTTCCGGCCCCAATTCAAGCAGGCCGCACCACCTGACCTCTTCCCGCAGGCTCTGTGCCCAAGAACCGGTCATCATCGACCTGGGGGTGGACTACCAGGGATACAATTCCGACTTGACAAGGACCTTCTTTTTAGGTAAAATGACTCCGCTTTTCAGCAAAGTGTACGCTATAGCCAATGAGGCACAAAGAAGGGCGATAGCCGCAATTCGCCCCCAAGTCTTTGCAAATAAGGTAGATACCTGTGCCCGCCAGTATATTACACGCAAGGGATACGGCGGGTTTTTTACTCACAGCCTCGGCCACGGAGTAGGCCTGGAGGTGCATGAAGCACCGCGCATTTCAGGCACCAACTGCAAAGATCCCCTTAAAACAGGCATGGTTTTTACGGTAGAACCGGGAATTTACCTGCCCGGTAAGTTCGGCGTTCGGATAGAAGATATGGTCTTAGTCACCAGGAAAGGATGTGAGGTGTTAAGTGGCTCTCTCAATCAATGAAGTCAAAGCAGGTATAACCATCCTCGTTGACGGGGAAGTTTGGATCACCACGGATTGCCAGCATGTCAAGCCCGGCAAAGGCTCGGCGTTTGTGCGCGCGAAGATGCGCAACATGAAAACCGGCAACACGCAGGAGCGGACATTCAGGGGCGATGAAAAAATAGAAGAGGCCTATGTGGAAGAACGCAAGCTTCAATACCAGTATACCTCCGGAAGCCTGTATCATTTCATGGACCAGGAGACGTACGAAGAGATAGCCGTCGGCGAAGAAAGCCTGCGGGAAAAGAAGCTCTTCCTTAAGGACAACCTGGACGTAACCGCCTATTTCTTCAAGGACGATTGCCTGAGCATCAACCTCCCGAATTTCATCGAGCTCAAAATAGCGCATACGGAGCCCGGGGTCAAAGGAGACACTGCCAAGAGCGGCACCAAGCCCGCAGAGGTGGAGACCGGGGCGACCATCCAGGTCCCGCTTTTCATAAACGAAGGGGATACGATCAAGGTGGATACGCGCAGCGGCTCCTACGTGGAGCGGATCTCCTAAAAAACGCGCACCCCTTGTTCAAAAAAAGGAGTTTGCGGTGAATATTAAAGAAATCAAGGAAATGATAAACCTGATGAATGAAAACAGCCTCATGGAGCTGGAGGTCGAGAAAGAGGGGATGCGCATCCGCCTCAAGAAATCAAGCATTTCTCAGGAAGCGGGTTCCGGGCCGATCATCGTAGAACAGCAAAACCTGAAGAACGAACAATTCCAGGGCGGCGGCAGGAACCAGGCGCAGCCTGCGCCCGCAGCCCCCGAAGCAAAACCAAACGCTTCCAAAACCGTGGAGATCAAAGCGCCCATGGTCGGGACTTTTTACCGCGCCCCGTCGCCGGAATCCCCCGCGTTCGTGGAGGTGTGCCAGGTCATCCAGCCGGGCCAGGTCATCTGTATCATCGAGGCGATGAAGCTGATGAACGAGATAAAAGCAGAGATCAAAGGAAAACTCCTGGAAGTCCTTGTGGATAACGCCGAACCGGTAGAATTCGGGCAGCCGATGTTCCTCATAGAGCCTTTGTAAAAAATGTTTTCAAAAATCCTTATCGCAAACCGGGGCGAGATCGCCCTGAGGATCATCCGCGCCTGCAAAGAACTTGGTATCCGCACCGTGGCGGTCTATTCGGAAGCAGACCGCAGCTCCCTGCATGTCCGTTTTGCCGATGAAGCGATCTGCATCGGAAAACCCCAAAGCACCTACAGCTACCTGAATATCCCGGCAATCATCAGCGCCGCCGAGATCACCGACGTCGAGGCCATACACCCCGGTTACGGGTTCCTGGCGGAGAACGCGCATTTTGCCGAGGTATGCGAATCATGCCACATCAAATTTATCGGGCCGTCGCCTGAAAACCTGCGCCTGATGGGTGATAAGACCGCCGCGCGCATCATCATGAGCAAGGCGGGAGTCCCGATCGTCCCGGGCTCTACTGCCGCGGTCAAAAGCAAGGAAGAAGCGCTCAAGATCGCCAAGCGCATAGGCTACCCCGTGATCATCAAGGCTTCCGCGGGAGGGGGCGGCAAAGGGATGCGTATCTGCCATAACGACATCCGCCTGGTCTCCAGCCTCATAACCGCCCAGCAGGAAGCCGAGGCAAATTTCGGGAACCCCAGCGTCTATATAGAAAAATACATCGAGAAGCCCAGGCACGTGGAGATCCAGATCGTCGCGGATAAACACGGGCATGTGCTGCACCTGGGGGAAAGGGACTGCACCATCCAGCGCAGGCATCAAAAGCTGCTGGAGGAATCGCCTTCGCCGGCAATCGACTCGAAACTTCGCAAGCGCCTGGGCGAGATCGCGGTCAAAGGCGCGAAATCCGTCGGTTACTCAAGCTGCGGAACGATCGAATTCCTGCTGGACCAGAAAAATAATTTTTACTTCATGGAGATGAATACCAGGATCCAGGTAGAGCACCCGGTCACCGAAATGGTCACCGGCATAGACCTGATCAAAGAACAGATCCGGCTGGCGGCGGGAGAGAAGCTGCGCATCCAGCAGGACCAGGTGCAGGTCAGGGGCGCGGCGATCGAATGCCGCATCAACGCCGAGGATTACGAAAACCACTTCGCTCCCTGCCCGGGAAAAATCGATTCGCTCAACCTTCCCGGAGGGCCGGGTGTGCGCGTGGATACCCATTTGTACGCGGGTTACGAGGTGCCCCCGTATTACGATTCGCTCCTGGCAAAGGTCATTACCTTCGGGAGGAACCGGGACGAAGCCATCCGCATCATGCGCAGGGCGCTCGGGGAATTCGCCATCGCCCCCATCAAGACGACCGTTAATTTTCACCAGCTCCTTTTAAATAACCCTTTGTTCCTGAAGGGCGAGATCTCCACCCACTTTATCCAGGAAGTGCTCAAGGAAGAAAAACCGGAGGAGTAATGCACAGAGAAGAATCCAGGACGGATTTTGGCACGATTAGGATCCACAAGAACGTCATCGCCTCGATCGCGGCGATCTCCGCCATGGAGATCGACGGCGTCAAGCGCGTCGGGGGTTCCTTGCGCTCGGGGATATTCGAGTTTATCGGCCATAAATCCGGCGCCGGCATCAAGGTTGAGATCGACAAGCACGAAGAAGTCAAGGTGGATGTCCCGATAGTCATCAAATACGGGTTCAATGTCCCGGAGGTCGCCAATAAGGTCCAGGAGAGCATCCGCGCCGCGATGGAAAAAATGACAAACCTTTCCATTAAAGATATCGACGTAAACGTCCAGGGGATAGAGAGGGGGGAACGCGAATGAGGGTCTTTACGGTTTTCGGCATACTGTTCTATACGGTCATAGTAACCCTGATGGGCGCAACGCTTATCATCCTTTCTTTGAACATCCTGCAGATCAACGATATCACCGACATCCTTTCCTACGCGCAGTTCGGCACGAATTCGCGCATCATCGTGGGCCTGGCGGGAGCGCTGCTGATACTGATCAGCTTCTCTTTTGCCCAGTTGATCCTCGGGCGCTTTCAGCGCGAAAAAACGATCGCCTTTAACACGCCTTCCGGAGAGGTCACCATCGCGCTGACCGCGGTGGAAGACCTCATTAAACGCCTGGGGGGAGTGATCCCGGAAATAAAAGAGCTGAGGCCCGACGTTATCGCCTCAAAAAAAGGCATCATCGTGGATATCAGGGTGATCCTCAGGTCCGAAGCGAACATCCCGGAACTGACCGGCCGCCTGCAGGACATCACCAAGTCCAAGATCCAGGAAGTGCTGGGCTTAGAAGAGCAGATCATCGTCAAGATCCACGTCGTCAAGATCATCACGGTCGATGAACGCGACAAAAAAAGAAAAGACGCATTCCGCGAAGAGCCGCCCATACCGTTTGGCGGTTACGGCAGGATGTAGGGAACGCCTGACAGGCAAAAGGAGGAACATAGCACCATGGCAAAGATCGGCATACTCACCGGAGGAGGCGACTGCCCGGGGCTCAACCCCGTCATCAGGGCGGTGGTCAGAAGGAGCATCAACGAAGGTTTCGAGGTAATCGGTTTTAAGAACGGCTGGAAAGGCCTTATTGAGAAGGACACCATCCCTTTGACCCTGGAAACCGTTTCCGGCATACTCCCCAAGGGCGGCACGATCCTGGGGACCAGCAGGACCAATCCTTATAAAAAAGAAAACGGCGTCCAGAAAGTAAAGGATAACTTCAAGGCGCTCGGGCTTGACGCGCTGATCGCCGTCGGAGGCGAGGATACGCTCGGTGTCGCCTCAAAGCTTACCAAGGACGGCCTTCCGAACATCGTGGGCGTGCCAAAAACAATCGACAACGACCTTTCTTCGACGGATTACACCTTCGGGTTCGATACGGCCCTGAATACCGCCATGGAATGCATCGATAAGCTGCATACCACCGCGGAAAGCCATCACCGCATCATCGTCGTAGAAGTGATGGGAAGGCACGCCGGGTGGATCGCCGTAGAAGCCGGCATCGCCGGGGGGGCGGATGTCATCCTGATCCCCGAGATCCCCATCGACATAGAAGAGGTATGCGCCATTATCAAGAAGCGCCATTCCCGCGGCAAGACATTCAGCATCGTGGTCGTCGCGGAGGGCGCGCAGTTCAAGAAAGACGGGTTCGTCACCCAGGAACAGAAACTCGACGAATTCGGCCACGTCAGGCTCGGCGGTATCGGCGAAATGCTGGGCGTGGAGATCGAAAAGAGGACCGGGTATGAGACCAGGGTCAGCGTCCTGGGCCATATCCAGCGCGGCGGAACTCCGACGGCCTTCGACAGGATACTGGGCACGCGCTTCGGCGTCAAAGCGGTAGAACTGGTGATAAAGAAGACTTTTGGAAGAATGGTCGCGCTTTCGGGGAACAAGATCGTCGACGTGCCTCTGGAACAGGCGGTGGCAGCGCTGAAGACCGTCGACAGCGAATTCTACGAGATCGCGCGCGTATTCTTCGGATAAGGATGAGGCCCCATGAGAGATAGAATCAGGGACATA